>NZ_CAXBJS010000122.1:0-8020 GCF_963976025.1 uncultured Arenimonas sp. | reverse complement strand
GCTCTGCTGCGGGTGGTTCATCTCCGCCTCGACGCTCCAGTACTCGCGCGGCACGAAGGCTTCGATCTCTTCCTCGCGCTCGACGATCATGCGCAGGGCCGGCGATTGCACGCGTCCGGCCGACAGGCCGCGCTGCACCTTGCGCCACAGCACCGGCGACAGATTGAAGCCGACCAGGTAGTCCAGCGCGCGCCGGGCCTGCTGGGCGTCCACCAGGTCGCCGGCGACCTGGCGCGGGTTGTCCACGGCGGCCTTGATGGCGCGCGGCGTGATCTCGGTGAACACCACCCGGTGCAGGGCGCGGTCCTTGAGCAGGCCGCGTTCCTTCAGGATCTCGGAAATGTGCCAGCTGATCGCCTCGCCCTCGCGATCCGGGTCAGTGGCCAGGTAGATGGCGGTGGCGGCCTTGGCAGCCTTGGCGATGGCCTCGACGTGCTTCTGGTTTTTCTCGATCAGCTCGTAGCGCATCGCGAACCCGTTGTCCGGGTCCACCGCGCCTTCCTTGGGTACCAGGTCGCGAACGTGGCCGTACGAGGCCAGGACATGGAAGTCCTTGCCCAGGTACTTGTTGATCGTCTTGGCCTTGGCGGGCGATTCGACGATGAGGAGGTTCTTGGCCATGCCGGTGCTTGCTCCAGGGCGGACCCGCTTTCGGGGCGCCCAGATGGCGAGGCCCGCGGGGAACGCGGGCCGGGGGGCTTTTTTCATTAAGGCACCACTCCGGCCGGGCCTGTCAAGCAAGGGCCCGGGCCGGGGGTGGGGGCCGGTTCAGTGGCAGGCGCTGGGCAGCAGGCCGTTCGGGACGCCCTCGGCACTGCAGAACCGGAGCCCGTCGGCGTCGTGCCCAATGTACAAAACGCCGCCTGCGGCGCCTTTCAGGGCGTCCAGGTCGCGCAGGGTCACGGCGATCTCGCAGGTGCCGTCGGGGTTCTCGATGACCAGGATTTCCTGGATATCGGTGCTGGCGGGGGCCGCCAGGCCCAGTTCGGCCCCGTCCCGGGGGCAGCGGTCGGTCTGGGTCTGGAACTGCGACATCCGCACGTAGGCGGCGGAGCCTTCGCTGTAAGCCGCCGCCACCCGCGAACGCACCACGTAGTCCTGGTAGGCGGGCAGCGAAACCGCCGCCAGGATGCCCGCCACCGCCAGCACGCCCATCACCACCACGGCGGCCACTACGGCCACCAGGCAGCCGTTGAGCTCGCGCACCTGGCGCCCGGGCTGGTCGGTATAGGCCCATTTGTCGACCACGAAGGTGCCGGCCATCAGGTCGTGCAGGGCCTGCTTGCGGCGGGTCCAGCCGGCCATGAAAAAGCCGATGTACAGAATGAGGTAGGACACGATGGAGCCGGCCCAGCGCGCCGTTGCGCGGCCAAAACCAAGTCGCCGGCCCTGGCCATCGACGACCTTGATGCCCAGCGCCAGCTTGCCGACGGTGGCCTGCAGCTTCGAGGACTCCATGCCGGCGTAATAGGCCAGGCTGAGCACGGGGTAGAGCAGGTACACCAGCACCAGCCCGGTCATGAAGCCGTCGCCCTCGAAATCCTGGCCCGCGGCAACGATCGCCACCGCCACCATGCCCACCATCAGCACCACGTAATAAACGCTGCCGATCAGCATCGAGTCGATCAGGTAGGCGCCCAGGCGGCGGATGAAACCGGCGTCCACGACGTCGTTGGGGTCGGCGCTGCCCTGGGCCTGCGGCGGCATGGCCCCGGCCGGGAAACCGGCGGCGGCATCGCTTGCCGGTAGGGCGGGCGGCGGCGCCGGCAGTTCGGCCAGGTGGCGTTCCAGCGGCACCCACTGGGCCAGCCCGTCGCGCCAGACCAGGGTGTCGCGGTTGACCCGGCCCTGGCGGAAGGCCACGGCCAGGTCTTCGCCGGAAACCGGTCCCTGCCGGTTGTGGCCGGCATCCACGTAGTACCACGCGTTCATCGTTCCCTGGCTCCCCGGCGCAGCGCGCCCCGTGCAAATGAAAAACGCCCGGCCGTGCCGGGCGTCTTCACAAGAGTAAATCCGAACCGGGGTTCAGTGAACGGGTTCGGGCTCATCCTCGAACATCTGGCTTTCCATCCAGGCGTAGGCGGCTTCGGAGCCGGGCTGGTTGAACAGCACCATCAGCACCACCCACTTGATGTCGTCCACGTCCACTTCGTCCTGGTCCAGGGCCATGACCCGGTCCACGACCAGTTCGCGCTGGTCGGCATCGATGACGCCGCTTTGCTCGAGGAACATCAGGAACCCGCGGCATTCGGCGTCCAGGCGATCGAGCTCGGGTTCCGAATACACCCGCACCGGCACCTGCAGGCGCGGCGTGGCCACGGCCGGGCGCTGGCGCGCGAGCTCGTCGAGCCAGTCGAAGGCCTTGTTGATTTCCGAAGGGCTGAAACCGGCCTGGATCAGGCCGTTCTGGAGCGAATCGCGGTCCCGGACGGCGTCGGGGTCGTCGTAGAAGTAGTGTTCGAACAGGTACAGCAGGACGTCCAGTATGGTCTCTTTCATTACCCTCAGCCTGCGCCAAACGGCGCGATGGGAAGGTCAGGGGTGCCGGGCGAAGCGGCCATTGTCGGCGACCACCCGCCCATCCAACTCCATGACCAGCAGCATGGAGGACAGTTCGGCCACCGTCAATCCTGTGCGCCGGACCAGTTCATCCAAAGGGGTGGGGTCGTGGCCCAGGGCCGACCACAAGCGCTTGTGGTCGGCGGTGTCGCCTGGCTGTCCGCCGGCTGAGCGGCCTGCGGGCTTTTCCGGCGCTTCGCATGCCGCCTTTTCCGCCGGCCCGAGGGCACTGCGCAGGTCTTCGGCGAGGCTGGCGGCCAGCGGCTCCAGGGCCTCAATCACCTGGTCGGGCGACTCCACCAGGGTGGCCCCGTCGCGGATAAGCCGGTGGCAGCCGCGCGCCACCGGGTTGTCCACCGAGCCGGGCAGGGCGAACACCTCGCGGCCGGCTTCGGCGGCCAGCCGGGCGCTGATGAGCGCGCCCGAACGCAGGGCGGCCTCGACCACCACCGTGCCCAGCGACAGGCCGGCGACGATGCGATTGCGGCTGGGGAAATGGCTGGCGACGGCCGGCGTGCCCGGCGGGTGTTCGCCCAGCACCAGGCCTTCGGCGGCGATGCGCGCCATCAGCGCGGCATTGCCGGGCGGGTAGGCCTGGTCCAGGCCGGTGCCGACCACGGCCAGGGTGCGGCCACCGACAGCCAGGGCCCCGGCGTGGGCCGCGGCATCGATGCCCTCGGCCAGGCCGCTGGTGACCGCCCAGCCGGCGCGGGCCAGGGCGGCGGCGAAGTCGTGGGCGCGCTGGCGCCCGGCCGGGCTGGGCCGGCGGCTGCCGACCAGGGCCACCTGCGGGTGCCAGAGCAGGCCCGGGTCGCCGTGCAGGAACAGCAGCGCCGGCGGCCAGGGCGTGCGCCGCAGCAGGGCCGGGTAGTCGGGCGAGCCCCAGGCCAGCAGCCGGCGCCCGGGTTGTTGCAGCCAGGCCCGGTCGGCGGCCAGCAGCCGTGGGCAGGGGCGGGCCAGGGCCTCGCGGCAGGCCAGGGGCAGGCCGGCGCCGTGGCGCGCCGCGGCCAGCGCGGCGGCGGGTTCGGGGTGGCTGGCCAGCAGGTGCCGGAACAGGGCATCGGGCAACCTGGCGCGGGCCAGCACCAGCAGGGCGTCTTGGTTTTCCATGGCCCGGACAGCATCGCGGCGCCCGGAGGCGCCGCGATACAGGCAAAACGCTTGGGCCGCTATCGGCTTATTCGGTGGCGTCCGGGTGCTTGAGCACGTCGCCCTGTTGAACCGGGCGGATACCGTTCATCACCAGCGCGTAGGCGACCTTGTCGAAGGTGCGGAAGACCATCAGGTTGCCGACGAACTCGTCGGGCAGCTGCACCTTGTCGGCCTTGGCGGCCATCTGGCTACGATGCGCGACCGTGTCGGGCACCACGCTGCCTTCGTTCCAGATCGACATGACGTGGCCGTTGCGGATGCCGTCGCGGGCGCCGACCGAAATCGCGACCACCAGGTCCGGAGCGGCCTGCATGCCGTCGGCCACCGCCATGATGCGGGCGTTGGCCGGCACCACGTCGGGTGCGCGCGGCAGGAACTGCAGGTCGTAGGGCTGGGCCTCGGAGGGCAGCACGCGGTCGCCGACGCGGATTTCGCGGCCTTCCTCGCGAAGCACCACGGTGGCCACTTCACCCTGCACCCGGGTCACTTCACCCGTGGCGTGGATGGCCAGCTCGTAGCCCAGCTTTTCGCCCGTGGCTTCGCCGAAACCAGCCGGCACGGTCCAGTGCGAGTGGTTGCGGTCGCCGCGGAAGTCGAGCGGGGTGGCGCCCGGGGGATTGCGTTTGTTGCCGCCCCCGAAGACGTTCACCGGACGGGCCATGTCGACCACCATGCCCGGCGCCGCGCCCTGCAGGCCGCGCACGTAGATCAGCTGGCCGGCGATGCCGTAGAGACGGTCTTCCTCGGTGCCGATCACGTAAGGCAGGGCCTCGGGATCTTCGACCACGGTGAAGTGCTTGAGCAGCGCCTCGATCTCCGACAGTGGGATGGTATCCACCGCTTCGCCGACCTGCGGGCCATCAGCGCGGATGCGCGGCTCGCCGTCGATGTAGACCAGGCTCAGAACCTGGCCCGGGAAGATGAGGTGCGGGTTCTGCACCTGCGGGTTGGCCTGCCAGATTTCCGGCCAGAGCCAGGGCTTCTCGAGGAAGCGCCCCGCGATGTCCCAGAGGGTGTCACCCCTCTTCACCACGTAGGTGGATGGGTGGTCTTCGCGAAGGTCGGCCGCGATAGCGGCCGCCGCGAAGGTGAGCAACATGGCAGCAGTAACTGCAAGAAGCCGTTTAAGCATGGCGGCTATCCACCTGATTTTCCCCGGACAGGTTGGGCGACTATAGCCCAAATCCGGCCCCGGATTGCAAGCCCGCCGGGGGTATACTGTCGTGCCGGCCCCTTGAGGTCCGGGCCCTTGTTCCCCATCTTTCCGTCCATGGCCAAGCTCCCCATCCTGGAATTCCCCGATCCCCGCCTCCGCACGGTCGCCAAGCCGGTCGAGCAGGTCGACGACGCGCTGCGCTCGCTGGTGGACGATATGTTCGAGACCATGTACGCCGCCCCGGGCATCGGATTGGCGGCAACCCAGGTCGATGTTCACCAGCGCCTCCTCGTTCTTGACGTAAGCGAGGACCAGAGCCGGCCAATGGTGTTCATCAATCCCGAGATCCTTTCCGCCGAAGGCCACCAGGTCTACCAGGAAGGCTGCCTGTCCGTGCCCGGCATCTATGCCGACGTCAAACGCGCCAATTCGGTGCGGGTGAAGGCCCTGGACCGCGATGGCAAGGAATTCGAGATCGAGGCCGACGGCCTGCTGGCGGTGTGCATCCAGCACGAAATGGACCACCTGGCCGGCAAGGTCTTCGTGGACTATCTCTCGCCGCTCAAGCGCGAACAGGTTCGCAAGAAGCTCGCCAAGCAGCAGCGCGAAACCAGCACCGCCTGACCATGGCCCTGCGCATCGTCTTCGCGGGCACGCCGGCCTTCGCCGTGCCCTGCCTGCGTGCGGCCGCCGCCCGCGGGGAAGTGGTGGGCGTCTACACCCAGCCCGACCGCCCTGCGGGACGCGGCCGCCAGCTCGCGCCTTCGCCGGTGAAGGTCGAAGCGCTGGCGCGCCAGATTCCTGTTTTCCAGCCGGAAAACTTCAAGTCCGAGGCCGCCCGCGACCAGCTGCGCGCGCTCGAACCCGACCTGATGGTGGTGGTGGCCTACGGCCTGATCCTGCCTCAGCCGGTGCTCGACATCCCCGCCCAGGGCTGCTGGAACGTGCACGCCTCGCTGCTGCCGCGCTGGCGCGGCGCCGCGCCGATCCAGCGCGCCATCCAGGCCGGTGACACCGAGTCCGGCGTCTGCCTGATGAAGATGGAAAAGGGCCTGGATACCGGCCCGGTGCTGCTGTCGCTTTCCACGCCGATCTCCGACGAGGACACGGGCGGTTCGCTGCACGACCGCCTGTCCGGACTGGGCGCCGAAGTGCTGTCCGATGGCCTCAAGTTGCTGCGCGCGGGCATGCGCCCGGTGCCGCAGCCGCAGCCCTCGGAAGGCGTCACCTACGCGCACAAGCTCGACAAGGCCGAGGCCCGCCTGGACTGGACGCGCCCGGCCACCGAGCTGGCCAACAAGGTCCGCGCCTTCAATCCCTGGCCGATCGCCGAAGCAGAGCTCGCCGGCGAACGCCTGCGCATCCACGCTGCCCGGGCGCTTCCTGGCGCGGCGGGCAAGCCACCCGGCACCGTGGTGGCCACCAGCCGCGACGGCATTGACGTTGCCTGCGGCGAAGGCCTGCTGCGCCTGACCGTGGTGCAGCGTGACGGCGGCCGTGCCCTGCCGGCGGCCGATTACCTCAACGCCCGCCCCGCGCTGGCCGGCCAATGAGCGCCCCCGGCTCCGCCCTGCGTGCCACCGCCGCCCGCGTGCTGGGCACGGTGCTGGGCGAGGGCCGTTCGCTGAAGGCCGTGCTGGCGCGCGCGCTTCCCGAGGTGCCCGACTCGCGCGACCGCGCCCTGCTCGAGGCGATCTGCTTCGACGCCCTGCGCCATCGCCGGCGCTACGAATTCGCCCTGTCGCAGTGGCTGGCCCGGCCCCTGGCCCAGCGCGACCAGGCGGTGCACTGGCTGCTGCTGGCCGGCCTGGCGCAGGTGAAGGGCCTGGGCCTGGCGCCACACGCCGCGGTCAGCGCCACCGCCGAAGCCGCCCGCGACCTGGGCCGCACCGGCCTGGTGGGCCTGGTGAACGCCCTGCTGCGCCGTGCCAGCCGCGAACCGCTGCCGGAAAGCGACGACCCGGCCATCCGCTGCAGCCACCCCGACTGGCTGGTGGCGCGCCTGCGCCAGGACTGGCCCGACCAGGCCGACGCCATCCTGGCCGCGAACAACCTGCCCGCGCCCCTGTGGCTGCGCGCCAATCCCCGCCAGGGCAGCGCCGCCGTGCTGGCCGCCGCCCTGCAGGAAGCCGGCCTCCCGGCAGATTGCCCCGACACCGTGCCCGGCGCGGTGCGCCTGGAAACCCCGGTGCCCGTGGACCGCCTGCCCGGCTGGGACCACGGCGCCATGGGCGTGCAGGACGGCGCCGCCCAGCTGGCGGTGCTGGCGCTGGAACCGCGCCCGGGCGAACGCCTGCTCGACGCCTGCGCCGCCCCCGGCGGCAAGGCCGCGCAGCTGGCCGAACACCTGGGCGAAGGCGAACTGGTCGCCCTGGACGTCGACGCCCGCCGCCTGGACAAGGTGCGCGACCTGCTGCGCCGGCTGCGGCTCGAAGCCCCCAACGTGCAGGTGCGGGTCGCCGACGCCGCCCAGCCCGGCGACTGGTGGGACGGCCGCCCCTTCGACGCCATCCTGCTCGACGCCCCGTGTTCGGCCACCGGCATCATCCGCCGCCAGCCGGACATCAAATGGCACCGGCGCGAAGCCGACATCGCCGCGCTCGCCGACACCCAGCGGCAGCTGCTCGACGCCCTGTGGCCGCTGCTGGCCCCGGGCGGCCGCCTGGTTTACGCCACCTGTTCGGTGCTTCGCGAAGAAAACGAGGCCCAGGTCGCCGCCTTCCTTGCCCGCCATGCCGATGCCCGCGCCGCCGAATTGCCGGAGCGTTTTGGCCACGCCTGCGGCGCCGGCCGCCAGCGCCTGCCGGGTGAAGACGGCATGGACGGCTTCTTCTACGCGCGGCTGGAAAAAGCGAGTTAAGTCAATTGCGCGAACCAGCCCGGGCCCTATAGTTCGCGTCAGATGACTCCCACCGACCGTCGCCAAGCCCTCTTCTTTTTCGCCATCGCCTTTTTCGTGCTCGCCGCGGGCTTCGGCCTGCGCGACCCCTGGCCGGCCGACGAACCGCGCTTCGTGCTGGTCGCCAAGCAGATGGTCGAGTCGGGCGATTTCCTGTTTCCGCACCGCGGCCAGGAGCTCTACCCCGACAAGCCGCCCATCTATTTCTGGCTGCTGTCGGCGGCCTTCGGCCTGGTCGGCAGCTGGCGCTGGAG
>NZ_CAXBJS010000121.1:0-8172 GCF_963976025.1 uncultured Arenimonas sp. | reverse complement strand
GCGGGCACCAAGGGGCCGGGCCCGGCTTCGGTGCGGAGCAGGCGGAAGTTCGCAGGGCCATAGACCGACAGCCACAGCTTCAGCTCGCCCGCGCCTTCGGGCACGTCCACGAACAGGCGGTCGTGTTTGCCGCCGGGCGGCATGACGCTGAAGGTCCTGGCGCCCAGGAGGTTGCGCGCCGCATTGTCGTCGCCGTCCCGGTCGATGCGCACCGGAACGCGCGCCATCAGTTCACCGCCGGCGCCCTTGAAGTCCAGCAGGCCGAACAGGGCATCGCCTTCGCGAAGCCGGGGGTCGAGCCAGGACAGGCGAACCGGGAAGGACTCGCCGGCGGGCACGCGCGAGGGGCCGGTGGCGATCCACTGTTCCGGGTACAGACCGGGATCCAACCGATGCCTGATGCTGGCAATGTGGGCCCGCGCATCCACGCTGGCCGCGCCGCGATTGTGCAGGCGGATCCAGGCGGTATAGGTATCGCCGCCCGGTACGGTGACCGACAGCTCGCAGCGTTCGACCACGTTGTCCATCGCCGAAGCGCAGCGCACTTCATCAGGGTCGGCGCGTCCGTTACCGTTGTCGTCGATGCCCACGTAGAGATCGACGTTGCCGCCTTCTGCCGGGCTGGTGTCGACCACCAGGGTATGGGCCAGCGGGTAGTTCGCGCCAATCCAGTTGTACTCGGATTCGAGCTCCCTGACGATGGTGGCCGTACCGCCTTCATCCCAAGGGCTTTCAGGCGTGGCATCGGCCCCCAGCACGATGTCCTGCGGCGCGGCGATTTCCCGATAGTTCGCATGCACCTCCAGCGCCGGCAGGTCGCGCAGCCCCGACAACCCAACGTCGGCAAAACCAGACCCGGTCGCCGACGCCAGCATGGGATCGATCACCGGCCGCACCAGCACCTGCACCGCGCCCTCGACGCAGCGCCCGGAGACTTCGCAAACACGATAGGCCAGCAGGTCCTCGTAGGAACGATTGGCGGCCGGGATATAGACCAGCGCATCGTCGGCAACGGTGCCCGTGGTGCCGTTGTTGGCCACCTGCACCTGGCCGATCGCCGGCTGTTCGCTGATCTGCAGCGTGCCGCCGGCAAGGCGCGCCGCATCGACGGCGTCGTTGGCCAGCACCGAAAGCCGGGTGGAGCCGGCGTTTTCGAGCAGTATGAAACGATCGTCGCGCGCCTGCATCGGCGGCGTCTGCGCGCTGCCGTCGTCGTCGAGCAGGGTGACCAGCGCCGCCGTTGGCGAGGCCACTGCGCCGACGGCGTTGCCGACGCGCAGCTCCAGGGTTTCATTGGCTTCGTCCAGCGTGTCGCCGAAGACCTGCAGCGGCACCTGCATGGACGTAGCGCCCGCCGGCAGCACCAGCGCGCCCAGGCCCGACACGTCGAAGTCCCTGCCCGCGGTCGCGGTGATGCCCTGGGCCAGCAGGGCGAAGCGCACCTCGGCCGGGGCCGGTGCATTCAGCGACACCGTCACGTTGGCGGTTTGCCAGCCGGCGCTGCCTTCGGTGATCGAGGCCGGCTGCACCGAAAGGCGGGGCAGCCCAGGAGCTCCCTCCTCGTCATCGTCCAGGATGCGGGCCCGGATAATCGACTCGTCGATGCGCGCGCCGGAAACTCCGCCCACGGCGACGTAGAACGACTCGTCCTGCTCCGTCTCGACGTCGCCAACCACGGCCACGGTGAACTGCACGCCCTGCGCACCGGCCGGGATCTCAATGCCCTGGCGGCGCATCGGGAGGAAGTCGAAGCCGATGTCGGCGGCGTTGGCGCCGCCCAGCTGGCCGGCTTCGACGTCGAAACGCACGTTCTGGTTCGAGGCATGCGACAGGCGCGCGGTGAAGACCGCGTCGCGCACGCCGTCATCGCCTTCCTGGACCTCGATGTCGTCGATCACGAGCGTGGGAATCGCATCGTCGCTGACGATGGTGGCCACGCCCTGCCCCTTGGCGATGCCGGCGCCGGACACCGACAGGATGTCGAGCGAAAACACCTCGTCCGGTTCCATCAGCGTGTCGCCGCGCACACCCACGTCGATGGTCACCGCGGTCTGGCCGGCAGGAATGAGGATGTTGTAGGTGCGCGGCGCGAAGTCGGTGTTGGTGGCCGAACCCGGGCGCGTGGCCAGGTTCACCGTCACCGGGCTGGCCGACGCAGCGCTGAGGCTTAGCGTGAAGCGCACGGGCCGCTGGCCGCTGTTGCCTTCGATTATCTGGACATCGTCCAGGCTCAGCATGGGCAGCGCCCCGGCCGGGACTTCCGGCACCATGCCGGCCACCATCGCTGCGGTTTCAACGATGCCGCGTGCGTTGTCGGCTTCTTCGGCGATACCGCAGGGCTGGCCCAGGCACTCAAGCAGGTCGGGGTCCGAGAAACGACCCAGGCGCTGCTGCGGACCGGTGTTGTAGGCCATGATCGTGGCGAAACCGCTGTCGGCGGAAATCGTTTGCCGGTGGCCGCGCGAATATTCGAAGGCGCCGTAGTCGCCGTTGGTGGTTTCGATGTCGTGGTGCGCGCCCTGGTTGTGGCCGATCTCGTGGGCGAAGGTCCACTCACCGCAGCCGTCGCCACCAAAACCCAGGTCCGCGGTCACGGAGAAACCGTATTCGGGGACGAAGGGGTTGCCGCGGTAGCCGCCCAGCCAGCCGACACCGCAGCTGGTCTGGTTGACGCGGTCGAAGTTGCGCATCAGCTTCACCAGGTCGGCGCCGTACATGGCGCGGACGCGGTCGATTTCCTGTTTCACCTCCAGGTTCGAGGGGTCGGTGATGGCGTAAAGCGCATCGACGTTGTCGGCGTCGGCGGCGAAATCCAGCAGATGGGTGGCCACCACGCGGATTTCCAGGTCCATGCCGGTGTCGACGTAGGCCTGGTTGGTGATCGTCTCCAGGTAGGCGATGCGGGCCTGCACCGCCGCGACGCTGCCCCAGACTTCGACCAGCGAGGGCTGGTAGGCTACCAGCACGTCAAGGCGCGGCGTGCCTTCGGCCTTCTCGGATTCCTGACGCTTGCGCACTGCACGCTGGGCCGGCGTTGGTTCGGGCGGCAGCAGTACGTCCGGGCCCGCGGGGCGCAGCGAGGATTTTTCCTCAACGATGCGGGACTGGCCGTGGCGCGTTTCCAGACGCAGCGCCGCACCCTTGGGCTGCGGGATCCAGCCGAAGGCATGGCCCTGCCGGACGACGATGCTGGCGGTCTGTCCACCGGAGTCGGTGGGCACGCGCGCAGACCAATCCAGGGAACCGTCTTCCCGTGCCCGGACCTTGGTCACGCGGGCGGGCACCGCCTTGCCGGCACTCCCGGGCAACCAGACCAGGCTTCCCTCTTCGAGTGCCGCGAGGCCGGCGACATCAACCTGCACGAGCGTGCCTTCCGGAGCGCCTCCCACCGCGGCCAGCTTCGCCGCCGGCTGGATGGGCCCCTGGCCGAACTGCAGGTCTGCCGCCGACAACAGCGGCGAAATTACGAACAGGGTCAGGCCAAACAGGACGTTGCGCACGCGTCCTTCTCCATCCGGGGGATCGGCCTCCCTTTTACCAAGCGTCAGGGAGTAGCGCACCCCTGCGTCGTGCCCGGTCCGCCCAGCAGCTGCACGTTGTCGTTGCCCGTCCAGGCGCCGGGCACGCCGCCAGTGAACACGGCATCGAGCTGCATCTGCACCAGGCCGCTGGCGTCGAAGCGCCGGCGCAGGGTGCCGATATCCGCGCGGGACGGGGCTCCGCTGCGTTCGCACAGCGGGCAGAACCCGGTGAGCTGTTCTAACGGCAGCGTGGCGTCGGCGCCGCGGAAACTGCCCGCCTCCGAGGTCAGGAAGCGCGGCACGCCCTGGCCGTCGTAGACGAAGGCTGCGAAAAATTCGTAGTCCGGGAACAGCTGCACGCTGTAACCCGTGCCGGCCCGCGCCGGATCGAACCAGTGCGAACTGGCGTCGAGCGGCTGGCCCGCCAGGCTGGGGCAGCCGCGACCCAATGCGGCCAGAGGCTCGGAACCGGCCTGGCCGTCGAGTTCGTAGCTGAAGAGGAAGGCGTCGGGGCCGGTCGGCGTGGCGATGCCGCGGCCGACGGCGACCAGGTGGTTGCTGCTGCCGTTCCAGGCGGCGCGGTAGAGATCGCCGGTCCAGACGCCGGTGGTTCCCGGAGCCGGGCCCTGCAGGTAATACCAGGTGCTGCTGCCGTCCTGCAGGTAGGTGTACCAAAGCCCTGCCCACTGGTCGCCGGCCGGGTACAGGAACAGGCCGTGGCCGGACCGTGCAGCATTGAAGTAGCTGCCCGAGCGCACGATCGGCGCGGCGCCAACCACGGTGGCGGTCAGCGTCAGCGTGGCGGCCTCGTCATCCTTGTTGACCGGCGTGACGTACCAGCGGCCCGGCGTCAGGCCGGCACCGCTGATCGACAGCGATTCATTGCCGCTGGCGCCCACGCCCGAAGACACGGCCGCGGCGCGTGCCGGCGCGGCAGCAATCGCCGGCGAAGACGCCGGCACCGGTGCGGGCGCCAGGTACAGGTCGATGTTCTGCCCGCTGGTGGTCTGCACGTCCAGCCGGCTGGCACCGGCGGGCACGTCGATGAAGATCCGGTCCTGGGCGGCGCCGGGGGCCAGGCGCAGTGCCATGGCGCGACCGGAGCTCAGCGGCACCGGCGCATTGACCGGATTGATGCGGTCCACGCGCACCGGGAAGCTGCCGGTCGTCGTACCGGCATTGACCACGTCCACGTAGCCAACGCGGGACTCGCCCGGCAGCAGGCCGTGGTCGCGCCAGCCCAGGCGCAGGTCGAAGGACTCACCCGCAGTGAGCCGGCCCGGGCCGCTGGCAGCGAGGCTGCCGTCGCCGGCCGCGGGCGGCACGATGAAAACTTCCAGTCGCGCCTGTTCCAGGCGCGTGCCGCGGTTGTGGGCCATCAGCCAGAACGGCTGCGCGGCGCCGGTGGCGTCGAGCGCGAGTTCGCAGCGTTCGACGCTATCGTTCATGGCGGAAACGCAGGTCAGCTCGGCCTCGGAAGGCAGGCCATCGCCATTGCTGTCGCGGCCGATCAGCAGGTCGACCTCACCGCCCGTCGGCGAACGAAGGTCGGCGAGCACACGCCAGCGCCCCGCCGGGCCGGCCGGAATTTCCAGCACGGTGAAATCGGTGCCGCCGGCGTTGGCATCCCAGGGGCTTTGCGGCGTGCTGTCGACGGGCGCATTCAGCGTTCTGATGACCGGCGCCACCAGGGGTGTTGCGGCGAAGCGCAGCGAAGGCAGCGCCCGAAGGCCGGTGCCCGCCTCGTCCTGGAAGCCTGCGCTGGCGTCGGCTTCGATGCTGACGTCGGTCAGCGGACGCAGGGTGATTCGGACCCTGGCTTCGGAACAGGTACCACCCGTGGGGCAGGTGCGGTAGCCCAGCGTCGCCTGGCCGGAGGTGTTGGCCGGCGGCACGTAGCGGATCGTATCGTCGGCCGGGCTGGCGGTGCCGGCGGTATCCACCGTCGCGGTGCCGAGGGTCGGCGCGGACGTGATCTGCAGCTGTCCGCCGCTTGCGAAGGCGCTGTCGGGTTCGTCGTTGGCCAGGACGTCGAGCAGCGTGGGGCCGGCGTTCTCCCGCAGCACGAAGCGGTCGTCGCGTGCCGCTGGCGTTGCATTGGGAATGTCGTCGTTGAGGATGTTGCCGAAGCCACGCGGGCGCTCGGGGCGGGCGCCCGAAACATTGGTGGCCACCACGACCATGTTTTCGTTGGCCTCGACCTGGGTGTCGCCCAGCACCGCCACCTCGTAGTACATCAGGGTCTGGCCGGGGGCGAAGCTCAGGCCCGTGTCCTGCCGGGGGATATAGTCGCTGCCGGCGAAAGCCGAACGATCGACGGTGCGCAGGTCGAAGCTGACCGGTGTATCGCTGGCCTGGCTCAGCTGGATCGGGAAGCGCAGTTTCGTCTGGTTCGCATGGCCCTCGGTCACCGTGGCGTTGCCGACGCTCAGGCGCGGCTGGTTGTCCGCGACGCCGTCGTCGTCGATGAGCGTTGCAACGGCATTGTCGTCGCCGATCAGTGCGCCGGTGACGTGCGAGAGCGAGACGTAGAACCTTTCGTTTTCCTCGGGCGTGGTATCGCCGACGGCGGGCACCGTGAACTGCGCAGAGGTGGCGCCGCCGGGGATCGTTTGCGACTGGAGCAGCACGGACGGAAAATCGATGTCTTCGGTCGCGGAGAAGTCGCCGGCGGCAAAGGCGTGCGTCTGTGCTTCGAAGCTGACCAGGCCGGTGGACGGGTGCGACAGGGTGACGGTGAAAACGACCTCGGTGGTGCCGGCGTCGCCTTCCATCACCTGGGTGTCGAGCACCGACAGCGTGGGTGGGTTCTCGTCGGTGACGATCGTGACCACACCCTGGCCATCGCCAACCACCGCGCCGACGACGTCACGCAGGTTGACCCCGAAATGTTCGTCGCGCTCCACGACGGTTTCGCCGCGGACCTGGAACTGCAGCGTGTGTACCGTCTGGCCGGCGGGAATGACCAGGCCGTCCTGGGATGAGCTGGTGTAGTCGCCGTTGGCGATGGCCGTACCGTTGTTGGTGAACACCCCGAACTCGACAGGACCGGCGGCGGGCCGGTCCAGGCGCGCTTCCATGGTGGCGGTCTGGAAGCCCGCGTTGCCTTCGACAACGCTGACGTCGGACAGGCTCAGGCGCGGCAGGCTTTCATTCCGGGCCGGATAGAAAGCGGAAATGATCGGCGCGGACTGGCCAACACCGCGGGCGTTGTCAGCCTGGTTCTCTTCACCGCAGGGCACGCCCATGCAGGCCGTGATGCGCGGGTTCGACAGGTAACCGATGCGGGCCTGGGGGCCGTCGAGATAGGCCATGATGGTGCCGAAGCCCTTTTCGGGTTCCAGCGTACGGCGGTAACCGCGTGAATAGAGATAGGCGCCGTAGTCGCCTTCTTCGGTTTCGGTGTCATGGGTCGCGCCCATGTTGTGGCCCAGTTCGTGGGTGAAGGTCCACTCACTGCAGGCTTCGCGGCCGAAGCCGCGGTCGCCGGTGACCGAAAACGCATCCGCCGGATTGAAGGCGCTGCCGTGGTAACCCAGCAGCGAGGCAATGCCACAGTTGGTTTGCCGGTAGCGGTCGAAATGCCGGATCAGGGCCACCATGTCGGCGCCGTACTGCTCGCGCAGTCGGTCGACTTCGATCTTGATGGGCTTGCTGCCGGGCGTGCGGATGTCGTTGAGCACCGCGCCGTTGTCATTGCGCAGCGAATAGTCGACCAGATGGCTCGCCACCACCCGGATGCGGACATTGGCCTGGCTGTCGGCATAGGCCTGGTTGCTGATCGCCTCAAGCTGGGCGATGCGCGCCTGCATGACGGCCTGGCTGCCCCACAGGTCGAGCAGGTTGCCGGTATAGACCACCACGATGTCGATCACCGGCTCGCCGGCTTTCTCCCGCACCTGCCTTTCCTGCTCGGCACGCAGCCGGCGCGAAGCCGCGTCGGGTTCGGGCGGCAGCAGCACGTCCGGTCCGTAGGGCTCGACGAACTGGTCGGTCCTTTCGGCCGGCAGCAGCCAGGTACCCTCGGCATTGGTTTCCACCTGGATGGCGCGTCCGTCCTTGGTGGGGATGCGACCGAAGCTGATGCCATCGCCGATCGTGAAGACCACCGATTGCGGACCCAGGTCGGTGTCCACCTGGCCGATCCAGGTCAGCAAGCCGTCCGGACGCCGTTCACTGCGAACGAAGCGCACGCTGCGGTCGTCACCGGGCAGGCCGAGTTTCAGTGACTGGCCTGGTACAAGCCCGGCGTCGAGCAGGCCGGGGCCGACCGACACGGCCTGCGTGCCGGATCCGGCCAATCCGCCAAGGGCCTTGCTGGAATTGACGATCAACAGGGGGCCGGACGAAGCGGCGGCGAAAGGCGCCTGCGCCAGCAGCAGCAAGGGAAGCAGGCAGCGGGTAAGCGAAATGGGCATCGGGTTCGCCGCTCGTATCGACTGGATGTATTAGCTGATACAGCGAGGCGGGCATTGCGACAAGTCCTTGCGCTCAGCTGTCAGTCAGGAAAGTCGAGGCCACCAAAGAGAAATGCCCCGCTGGTCGGCGGGGCATTTCGGAAAAAGAGAAAGCCCGGTCCTGTTGGACCGGGCTTTCGGGGTAAAGCCCCTGGCGATGACCTACTCTTGCATGGCTTAGGCCACACTACCAT
>NZ_CAXBJS010000120.1:0-8232 GCF_963976025.1 uncultured Arenimonas sp. | reverse complement strand
ATCGAAAGGGTCCGGGCCACGCTCGGAACTGGGTCTCCGAACACCCTGACGCGCATGCTGGACGTCTGGTGGCAGGGGCTCGGAGAGAGGCTGGCAGCCCACCGACGGTCCGCGGCCATCCCGAACGCGCCCACTCTGGTGGTCGACGCCGCATCTGCTCTCTGGGAAATAGCACTGAAAGCTGCAGGGGAGGCGGTTGAACGCGATCTCGAAGGGGTCAGGGAAGCCCTGACCGCGGAACGGCAGGCGCTGGAGGACGAAAAACAGGCCATGGCAGCTGCCTTGGCAGCCGCGCAGCTGGCCCAGAACCGTGCAGAGCAGGCCAATCTGGACACGCAAGTTCGTCTAGCGGATATGCAGCGCCTAGTCGACCAGCAAAGCAGTCAGATTGCAGACCTCCAATCCCGCCTTATAGCCGCCGACAAGAGTGCTTCTGAGCTGGCGATCCAGCTGCAGCGAGCGGAGGCCGCGCGAGCCCAGACACAGGAAGAGGCAGCCGCTGACCGGCGGAACCTAGAGGCAAGTCATCGCGCCGCCGAGAACCGTTGGCTGACCGAAGTGGACCAATTGCGGCAGGAGCGCACTCGAATGAGTCGCCAGCTGCAGCAGGCGGAGAAGGAGTTCCGATCCAAGCTCCAGGATGGAGAATCACGGCTCTCATTACTATCGGGTCAGGTCAGAGATGTCGGCCGCCGGGAGGCGGCGGCAACAGCGCGTGCAGCGGCCCTCGAGAGCCAACTGGATCGATTGCATGAGCAGATCAAGGCGCAATTGAAGCCGTCGAGGCCTGCGCGACGCAGGCCCGCGGCCAAGAAAACGGACTCGGCCCTGTAGCGGCCTCGCCTTCCCGCCACAACAAGTGCCACCGAAGTTTATTCATTTTGGCTAAACCGCCCTAAACTTCCTAAATTCACTTTGAAGTGGCTCGGCCGCAAGTCGGGTCAAGCTCTAGGTGTTTGCCGGATCCGGCCTCCAAGGGGTTGACCCAGTAGCGGTACGACAGACAACAAGCTGGGACTATTGCCAGCCAGCGAACCAGGAGAGCTGTCATGTCGACACCTGATGAGAAAGCCAGAGCCCTTGTGTGGGCTGGCGGGTTTCTCGTTCAAATAAGCCGTAACCCCAGCCTGCCGCTGGAGCTGCGCCGACAGGCGACTGTCATTGCGCGGCATTTCCCCACAATCGAAGATGTTGGGCGACTACCCACGCAAGTGGATCTCCTAGTGCCAAGTGTTGACCGCCTGAGCCAGAGGGGGCTAGAGACATGGTGCAATGATCTAGAACAGGGGCCGTTAACCGACATGACCCGCCTTCGTTGGCCGGACTGACGGTCTTCGGATTGGCTTTTCAGGGGAATCTGCTTTCCGCTGAACAACATGGTTATCGGGGTGCGCGCGGAACGCAGCCCAGTTTCGCTCTTGGGCCAGCACCTCGTCACCGCTCGCGTACAGGCGTAACATAGGAAGCTGGTCGCTGACCGTTCGGCGATCCGAAACATGGGAGGAGCGCCCATGGCTGACCGCTGCGCCTTTTTTCCTTGGCAGACCCTGACGGACCGCGAGCGCTTAGTTTGGGCGTCAAGCTACGCGCAACACCCGGACGATCCGACTTTTGCAGCCGAACACGCCGATGCTTTAGTGTCGGACTTGCGTCGCTTGGGGCTCGATCACAGTGATTCACTGGCGGTGGAGTACGACCTGGCACGCGCGGGGATCCAGCTGACGCGTGAAGAGTTCGGGTCGTGGTATTGCGTGGCGTGGCGAGTGCGGCACGGGGCACATTTGCAGCCCGTGCCGACGGAGGTCGAAGCGGACATGGCCTTCGCGCGCTATCGCGGGTTGATCTCCGATATGCCATAGGCTCACCGAATGGCCCATCGATTCTCGAGTTGGGCGGAGGAAAGCACGTGGAAGGTGCTAAGCAGTCGCTGGCTGCCCGCATGGCTGGGACCAACCGAATCGAGCCCACCGGCTTCTTCGGTCTTGGCCAAGCCGGAGTCTCTTGATAGTGAGGCATCCCTGGTGAGCGACGTGACTTGGCTCAAAGGGCCGCTGCTACACAATCAAGTGTGTGCCCAGGCGTGAAGGCCGTCAAACCCGTGCCGTTGTTTTTCATACGCCATCCATGGCCGTTTCCGTCCGCCCTAAGCCTTTTAGGCTGCCTGGCACAGATTAATGTGCTGGAACCACAGGACGTGGCGGCTGCGTTCACGCCAAGCCAGGCGTACCTGCAATCGCTTGTGAGTTCGCTGCATACGGAGGGTCGCTTAAAAATCAAGAAGCGATTCGTCGAGAAAACACTTCGCTTGCGTCCTTCCGAATTGACGCTGGCTTTTGACAGCTGTGCTTGGTGGCCCCGCGCGCTTCAGCCGCTATTTTCTACCTTCAGTGCGCCACCGCGCTTTTGCCCCGAATGCCTGAAGCAGGGTTACCATTCGCACTTGTTTGATTTGCCGTGGCTATTGCGCTGCCCGGTTCACGCAGTCGAATTGTGCGATTCGTGCCGACACTGCGGAGGCAAGCTTCGAGGGCTGTCTCATCCGTATGATCCTATGGAAGCCTTTACGTGCACGCGTTGCAGGCGAGTTCTCGCTGAGTCTGACGCCATCGTTATGGCCACGCATGCGAGTTCAGACCGATGGAACGAGGTAGTCGCCTCTCATTTTCGTTGGTGTCGAAAGATGTCAGATGCGTACGCGGTTCCGCCGACCTGTCCCGGTGGCGAAGTCGAACCCGACCGCAGCACGTTGATGTCGTTGATCGACGTTACCGGCGTGGGCTGGCCTAAGGAACTGGCGCCCTACGTCGCCTCGAGTCAGGCGCGCTTGCCAGGCTTATCGCGCTCCGCGGTGATTTCGAGCCAGACCGAAATTGACCAGCTGTGTAAGTTGTTTAAGAGGGCGGTGGATGCGCCGCTTGGGGAGTTCAAGTATTTTCCTTGCTCACTTGAGCAGTCCCGGTGGCTCGTAAAATTGGAGAGACGCCTGCAGGATAAGTCGGACCAAACCGAGTCACGAGCGGTGCGCGATCACTATCACTATTACAGACGATGGCGAAAGCTCCAGGGCCTGACACCGCAGGAGAAGAAGGCGCTGACGCACCCGTCATTTCATATCGACTATCACAAGTCCAGTCCGCCGCCGGCATCTGTTCGAGCACGCGGATATCGGTCTCGGGCCGTGACCGTATTCGTCGGGACCAGTCTTGTGGGTGATACGTCTTTGTCGGTCGCTAAGGGACGGTTGTCAGGGCTTACCTGCGTGCGGCTGTTGGCAGTTGTAAACCAGATGAGGCGTAGCTTGGAATATCAAGATGAGGGCGCTGTGGGTGGGGTCGTTGCCTGGTGGTACGAGCACCTGTTGTCACTTTCGCTTATTCAAACCACGACGACGGCAATCCACGAATCTGCGCGGCTTTCTCCGAAGGAGTGTCCGGAAACGGAAGTAATTCCGGGATGGCCCCTCGTAGACATGAACCGGCCGCCGCCGGGCCAGTCATGGATGCTTGCAGCGATCGCTGCCAACACCCAACTGACCGCATACTTGATTCCGGTACCCATGCGCCGATATGAAAAAGAGGAGTCAAAGCTGTACCGCTGTATCTGGGACACCTCGGCTCGGACCGCGGAGGCCGCAGCTTGGTTGCTGCGGCGCAAGCAGGGCGAAGCCGCCGAGTAGGGTAAATCAAGATGTTCCGCTGCGAACTGGGAAAGATCTGATGCTGAAATCCGTTTCCTCCCCAAGCCAACGAGTTGCAGCCGCATTCGAACCAAATTTGGTGTCGTGAGTTGGGAAACTCAGGCGCGCAGCCACAATCGGTGGCGACATCAACGCAACCAATGCGATACCGACGCCACAACTGCGCATAATGTATATTATGTCAAGTTAGCGGTGTCCCCCCAAAGGCCCCGACTGCGTTGATTGGAACGGGATCCCAACCGGTTGCCTCCTTTTGATGCCACAGGTTCGTGATGCCCTCCTGACCCTGGTGATCGGTGTTACCGGCCATCGCGACATCCCGGTCGAGGAACATGCCGCCCTGCAGGCGCGTGTCGTCGGGCTCATCGAGACCCTGCGGCGCGATTTCCCCGACCTGCCGCTGCTCATGCTCAACCCGCTGGCCGAAGGTGGTGACCGCATCGCGGCGCGTGCCGCCAGGGCCATGTCGGTGCCCTTGTTCGTGCCGCTGCCTTTCGCCGTTGAAGAATACGAACGGGATTTCGAAACGCCGGCTTCCCTGGCCGAGTTCCGCGAACTCATGGCCGGCAGTGAAATCCGCGTGCTGCCGCTGGCACCCGGTGTCACGGCCGACGACATCCGCCAGCGTGGCGAGGCCCGCAACCGCCAGTACGCCCAGCTGGGCATGTTCATTTCCTCGCACTGCCAGGTTCTGCTGGCCCTGTGGGACGGCCGGCCCAGCACGGCCCTGGGCGGCACCGGTCAGGTCGTGGCTTTCCATATCGACAACGTCATGCCCGAGCTGGGCGAACGCGACGTCGCGCCCAACCTGCTGGCGGACGACGAGAGCGACCTGGTTTTCCACCTTTCCTGCTCCAGGCGTCTGGCTCCGGGCGGACAGCTGCCGCTGCATGCGCCGGCATCGGCCCACTGGGTGACGGTCGAAGGTTCGACTCCCGAAGCCCGCGGCCTGCCCGAGGCCTATCGCCGGGTTTTCAACCAGATGGCGGCCTTCAACGCCGATACCCAGCGCCATTGGCATGCCATCCAGGCCAACTACCCTCGCCTGCTTCCCGCCGACCCGCCAGGCGCCGTGCCGGCCGGCATCGTCCGCATAGAACGGCTGTTCGGCGCGGCCGACTGGCTGGCCCTGCATTTTCGCCAGCGGGTGCGCCTGAACCTGCAGGCCAGTCATCTGGCCGCCGCATTGATGGGCCTTTCCTTCATCATTTATTCCGACTTGTTGCCTCGCCGGGAACTGGTTATCGCCTTCCTGGGGCTGTTCCTGCTCGGTTATGCGGTGGCCTGGGTCGGCAGGCGCCGGCAGTGGCAGCGCAAGTACCTCGACTACCGCGGTTTGTCCGAAGGCCTGCGCGTGCAGCTCTACTGGCGCCTTGCGGGCGTGCAGGTGCCGGCTGACGGCAGCCTGGGTTACGACAGTTTCCTGCAGAAGCAGGACGTCGAACTGAGCTGGATCCGCCACGCGATGCGCGGCACCAGCCTGGTCCAGGACAGCGGCGCCGCCGCCGACCCACGCTGGCTGCAGTGGACGATCCGGAACTGGGTCGGCGATGCCGATGGCGCCGGTGGGCAGCTCGACTATTTCCGCCGCGGCAGCCAGCAGCGTGCCAAGGCCTATCTCTACACCGAACGCCTTGGCCGCCTGGCCTTGCTGGCCGGCCTCGGCGGCGCGCTGGTGCTGGCGGTGGCCGGTCCGGGTCTGGATGAAGCCAGCCAGGCCGGCCTGGTGATCTTCATGGGCCTGCTGCCGCTGATCGCCGGCATCCGCGAGGCCTATTCCTTCAAGAAGGCCGACAAGGAGCTGATCAAGCAGTTCCAGTTCATGGCGCGCCTTTTCGCCAGCTGCAGTGTGCGCCTGGCGCGTGCTTCGTCGGACGAAGAACGGCGCGAACTGCTGCTGGCCCTGGGCCGTGCCTGTCTGGAAGAACACGCCGAGTGGATCCTGCTGCATCGCGATCGTCCGCTTGAACTGCAGGGGCCGCAATGACCGCGCCGCACTGCTGATACGGCCTGATGTGGTCGCCCAGCGGACAGACCCTGCTCGAGATCGAAATGCAGCACCGCGTCAGTACGTCTTTCGACTGGCACGCCCGGCTTGCTTGACCTTGTCCCGGGGGCAAGGCTCACGCTGGCCCCACTCGTCAGGTGTAAACTTATCGCCATGCCCCTGTTTCGCGCCCTGAGGTATCTGGTGCTCGTCCTGGCCCTCGTGGCCGGCGGCGTGGCGCCCGGCTTTGCCCAGGAAATGCATGCGGAACCTGAACTGTCGATGCAGGCGCCCTGCCATGGCATGGACGGTGAACTGGTCGACGCGGCCCCGGACGCCGCCGGCCATGGCGACTGCTGTGACGACGGCGAATGTCGCTGCGACTGCCTGCAGCACACCACGGCCAGCGTGATGGTCCTGCGCCAGCTGGCACCGTTTGCATCCGGGTCCCGGCCCGCCCTGTTCGCCACGGTCAGCCACGTGCCGGCGCGGACACTGCCAGCTACCCGACCTCCTATCGCCTGAGGCCCCGGCGGACGCCCGTCCGCCGCGCCTGCTGCCGCCCGGCTGCTGCCGGGCCGGGTCCCTTACCGGGACGATTCCGGAGATTTCCATGACTGCCCTGCCTTCCCGCGCCCTGCTGGCGCTGGTCCTGACATCCGCGCTTGCCGGCTGTGCCTCGCTGTCGCCGCAGCCGCGTGATGCGGACATCACCCAATTGCTTGCCGAACGCGGCGGCCCCGCCCTTGACTGGTCGGCCGTGGCCGGTACCGACGAAGAGGCCGCAAGCCTCGAGCGCTGGCTTTCCGAGCCCATGACCCTCGACGCCGCCACCCGCGTGGCGATGCTGCGAAGCCCGCGCCTGCGCGAACACTACGCCCGCCTGGGTCTGGCCCGGGCCGAGGTGCTGGAGACGGTGGAGATCGAGAACCCGCGGCTGTCCTTCCAGCGGATGTCGATCGACGGCGGTGGCCACAACCGCACCACCGGCCTGTCGATGCCGCTGCTGGACCTGCTGTTGTTGCCCGCCAAGGCGCGACTGGCCGCCACCGACTACGACCGGGCGCGATACGACGTCGCCGGCGCGGTGCTCGACACCGTCGCCGACGTCGAAGCGGCCTGGTACGCCTACGTCACCGCCCGCCAGGTCGCGGGCATGCGCGAGGCGGTCAGCGACGCGGCCGCGGCCAGCGCCGAATTGGCCGGGCGTTTCCATGCCGCCGGCAACATCAGCGCGCTGCAGCTGGCGCAGGAGCAGGCCGCCGCCAGCCAGGCCTATATCGAAGCCCTGCAGGCCCGTGCCGACGCGGGTCGGCACCGCCTTGCGCTGCATACCCTGCTGGGCCTGCGCGGCGAAGAAACAAACTGGGAAGCCAGCGATTCGCTGCCGTTGCCGGTTCCGACGGAAGACGATCCGGAGCAACTGGCCCGCCTGGCCAACGACGGCAACCTCGCCGTGCTCGCCGCCCGCGCCGAAGCGGAGGTGCTGGCCGATGCGCTGGGGCTGACCCGCACCCTGCGCTGGTTCGGCGGCAGCGAAATCGGCTACGAGCGTGAGCGTGAAGCCGACGGCGCCCGCCTGCAGGGGCCGGAGATATCGCTGGAGCTGCCGATCTTCAACCAGGGCCAGGCCAAGCTGGCCCGCGCCGAAGCCCGGCTCATGGAAGCGCTGGCACGCGTGCAGCAGGCCGAGCTGGCCGCCGACAACGGCGTGCGCATGGGTGCGCAGACCGTGGCCGCGCTGCGCGAGGTGGTGGACACCCACCGGCTGGCCCTGGTGCCGCAGCGCGAATCGATCGTGGCGCGCCAGCAGGAGCGGCAGAACTTCATGCTGATCGGCGTGTTCGAGCTGATCCAGGCCAAGGTCGCCGAATACGACGCTTACCAGGCCTACCTGGAGGCCGTGCGCGACTACTGGCTGGCCCGCGTCGAGCTGGCCCGCCTGGTCGGCCGTCGCCTGCCCAGCGACGCCGGCATCGATGCACGCACGCCGTCGCTGGAGGAAATCCTCGGCCCGGAAGAAGCGCCGGCCATTGACCACTCCGCGCACGCAGGCATGGACCACTCGATGCACGAGGACGCCAAGCCTGCCGAAGCTGAAGAAATGGACCACTCGATGCATGAAGGCATGGACCATTCGATGCACGAAACGCCACCGCCCGCGGAGCCTGCGAAAACGGATCACTCCGGACACGAAGGCATGGACCATTCCGGCCACGACATGCCGGCGGCCCCGGAACCGGCAGACGTGCCTGAAAAGTCCGAAGACGAAACGCCATCCGATCAACACGACCACCACCACGGAGCCAACCCATGAGCCTGTCCCGACGCAAGCTGCTGATCGGCGCCGGTGCCGGCCTGGCCGGTGCCGCCGCCCTGCCCGCCCTCGCCCAGACCGCGCCGGCCGCGCGCACCACGACCGAAAGCGCGCCGCCGGCGCGTCGCGCCCACGGCAAGGTGCGCACGCTCAACGGTTGGTCCCTGCCCCACCGTATGAACGGCGGCGTCAAGGAATTCCACCTGGTCGCCGAAGAGTTCGAGCACGAGT
>NZ_CAXBJS010000119.1:0-8243 GCF_963976025.1 uncultured Arenimonas sp. | reverse complement strand
CCGCCAGCAGGCGCGGTTCGCCTGGCGCGAACATCAGGTTGTCGATGCGGAAGTCGCCGTGCACCAGGGCCACGCGGCCGTCGTCGGCGGGGCAGCGTTGTCCAAGCGCGGCCATCAGCGTGTCCATGTCGGGGATCGGCTCGATTTCGCTGGCGCGGTACTGGTCGGACCAGCGATGGATCTGGCGGCCGAAATAATTACCGGGCTTGCCGTAGTCGCCCAGGCCGATCGCCGCCGGGTCCAGCGCATGCAGGGCGGCCAGCGCGGCGATGATCGCTTCGTAGTGCGCCGCGCGTTGGTCCGGCGTCATGTCCGGCAGCGAGGGGTCCCAGTGCACCTGCCCGGGCACGAAGGCCATCAGGTAGAACACCGAACCGATCACCGATTCATCGGTGCACAGGTGCAGCGGCTCGGCCACCGGTACCGGGCCGCCGTGCAGCGCCTGCAGCACGCGGAACTCGCGATCCACGGCATGCGCCGAGGGCAGCAGCTTCCCCGACGGCTTGCGCCGCAGCACGTATTTGCCGCTGGCGGCTTCGATCAGATAGGTCGGGTTCGACTGCCCACCCTTGAACTTCGTCGCCACCACCGGCCCCCGAAACCCCGGCACCTTCGCTTCCAGGTACGTCGCAAGCTGGTCAGTGGGGAGCTGCATGTGCTGGTCCTTGAAAGAAGTTTTTTGCCACGGATGAACGCAGATAAACACGGATAGAGCAAAAGCCAACTAAAAGGCTCTATCCGCTTTTATCCGTGTCCATCCGTGTCCATCCGTGGCAAAAAAATTAGGCCCGAAGCATTGAGCGGGCGAGCGAGGCGATGTGGACTTCGTCGGGGCCGTCGGCGAGTCGCAGGCTGCGGGCGCCGGCGTAGGCCTGGGCGAGGAAGTGGTCCTGGCACAGGCCGCCGCCGCCGTGGATCTGGATCGCGCGGTCGATGACCTGGCAGGCCATGCGCGGCGCGACGATCTTGATCATGCCGATCAGGTCCTTGGCGCCCTTGTTGCCGTGCGCGTCCAGCGCCGCGGCCGCCTGCAGGGTGAGCAGGCGCGCCTGTTCGATTTCGCAGCGGCTCAGCGCGATCGCTTCCTGGGCCATGCCGTGGCCGCCCAGCGGTTTGCCGAAGGCCTCGCGGTGGCGCGCGCGTTCCACCATGGCGTCCAGCGCGCGCTGAGCCAGGCCGATCAGCCGCATGCAGTGGTGGATGCGGCCCGGCCCCAGCCGTGCCTGCGCGATCTCGAAGCCGCTGCCGGGCGCGCCCAGGCGGTTGCCTACCGGCACGCGCACGTTGTCGAAGGCCAGTTCGACGTGGCCGTGCGGCGCGTCGTCGTAGCCGAACACCGTCAGCGGCCGGACGATGCGCACGCCCGGCGTGTCCATCGGCACCAGCACCATCGACTGGCGTTTGTGCGCCGGGGAGTCGGGCTCGGTGACGCCCATGACGATGAGGATGGCGCAGCGCGGGTCGGCGGCGCCGGTGGTCCACCATTTGCGGCCGTTGATGACGTAATGCTCGCCGTCGCGAACGATCGGCAGCGCGATGTTGGTGGCGTCGGAGCTGGCCACGTCCGGTTCGGTCATGGCGAAGGCCGAGCGGATCTCGCCGGCCAGCAGGCGCGGCAGCCAGGGTTCCTGCTGCTCCGGCGTGGCGAAGTGCATCAGCACTTCCATGTTGCCGGTGTCGGGCGCGCTGCAGTTGAAGACCTCGGGCGCGTGCAGGGAACGGCCGGTGAGCTCGGCGATGGGGGCGTAGTCGAGGTTGCTCAGGCCGCCCCCGCGTTCGGCGTCGGGCAGGAACAGGTTCCACAGCCCCAGCGCGCGCGCGTCTGCCTTGAGCGCCTCGAGCTGTGGCGGGATCGACCAGCGCGTGGCCGGGTCGGCGGCGTGCGCGGCGAAACCCGCTTCGGCCGGCACGATGCGCTCGGCGACAAAACGCGCGACATCGGCCTGCAGCTGCAGCGAACGATCGGAAAACGTGAACAGCGACGACGTCTGCTTCATGCCGGCCTCAGTAGTAGGTCCACAGTTCGCGCTGGCCGTGCAGGTGCGGCAGGGCGTTCCAGCTGCCCAGGCGCAGGCGCGGGCCGTGCGGATGGAATTCGCTCACCGCGCTGTTGCGCAGCGACAGGTTCAGTTCGACGGCGCGTTCGACGGGTAAGTCCAGCGCCATCTGCGCCAGCCGGGAAATCACCCCGCCCGAGCTCAGTACCAGCACCTCGCCGTCGCCGGCCAGCGCCTGCAGGCCTTGCCCGGCCTGGCGCACGCGGTCGCCGAAGGCTTCCCAGGTTTCCGGCATGCCCGGCAGTTCATCCCGCGCCCAGGCCAGCAGCGCGCCCTGCAGCATGGCGGCGATGTCGCGCGGCTGGCCGCTGCGGCTGGCCAGCACCACGGGGCTGTCGGCATTACGTTCGACGAAGGCGCCGAAAACCGCCTGGTGGTCGAACTCGGCGAAACCGGGGTTGCTTACGATTTCGGGCAGCGACAGCCCGCGTTCGGCGAAGGCATCGACCACGCCCTGCGCGGTTTGCGCGTGCCGGCGCATGCCGCCCACCACCACCGCTTCGAAACGATGCCCGCCCTGGGCCAGCCAGTCGCCCAGCCGCCGCGATTGCACCTGGCCGCGTTCGGACAGCTGGTCGTAATCGGCGGCACCGAAGCTCGCCTGTCCGTGGCGAACCAGCAGCAGGCTCACTGGGGGAAGAACTCCTGCCTGAAGGCGGTCTTGATCGGCGCCTGGCCCTGGACGGTGATTTCCAGTTCGAAGGTGAGCGTGTCCTGGCCATTCACGGGCGCTTCGCCCAGGTAATACAGGGCCTCGCCGTCACGCACCTCGCGCATCTCCACGCCGTTGCGCTGGCCGGCCAGGTTGGTGGCCACGGCCAGCACCTTCGCCGGCACGGCGACGTCGGCGCCCGGTTCGCCGCGGCGCACCGAGACATTGAGCAGGGCGCGGTTGGCCGAACGGGTGACGCCGTACTGGCGCGCGATCTCCGGCGTCAGCTGGGTGCTGGGCAGGGCGTTGTAATAAACGTACAGGTCGCCCACCCGCATCGAGTTGGCGCCGGCAGGCAGCGAAAGGGCGAAGAGCAGGGCGGCGGCGATCCAGGTCTTCATGCGCATGGTCGTGCTCCGTGCGGGGGTCAGGCCAGCATCATCGCGCTGCGTCGGGCCTGCGTCCATTTTCACGAACCGCCCGAGAGCTCGCGGCCACGGCGGGCGGCAGCGGCCACCGCTTCATCCACCAGCGTCCGCAGGCCATTGGCTTCGAAACTTTCGATCGCGGCCTGGGTGGTGCCGCCGGGCGAGGTGACGCGCTTGCGCAGGGTGGCGGCGTCTTCACCGGTTTCCACCAGCATGCGCGCGGCGCCGAGCAGGGTCTGGTTGGCCAGGTCGCGGGCGGTGTCGGGTGAAAGGCCCTGGGCGACGCCGGCGGCCTGCATGGCTTCGGCCAGCAGGAACACATAGGCCGGGCCGCTGCCCGAAACGGCGGTGACGGCGTCCATCTGGGCTTCGTCCGGAATCCAGGCCGCCAGGCCGACCGCCGACATCAGCGAACCGGCCAGTTCACGCCCGGCGTCGGTGACGCGCGGGTTGGCGTACAGGCCGGTGGCGCCGGCGCCGAGCAGGGACGGCGTATTGGGCATGGTGCGCACCACCGCCTGGTCGCCGCCCAGCCACTGGTCGATCTGCGCGGTGGTGACCCCGGCGGCGATCGACACCACCAGCGGGTTCGCCGTGGCAGCCAGCGGCGCCAGCTCGGTGCAGACGCTGCGCATCACCTGCGGTTTCACCGACAGCACCCAGGTGCCGGCGCCACGTGCGGCATCACCGGCGGTGGCGTGCACCTGCACGCCGAAGTCGGCGGCCAGGGCCTGGCGCAGGCTTTCCTGCGGTTCGGCCACGTGGATGGAAGCGGCCGGCCGGCCGCGCGCGACCAGGCCGCCGATGAGGCTGCGGGCCATGTTGCCGCCGCCGATGAAGGCCAGGGTGTCTTGGGTCATGGGGGCTCCTTGTCCTTGGAATGGGTCAGTTCTGGGCCGGCTTGGCGCGCGGGCCAAACAGCGCGGTGCCGATGCGCACCATGGTGGCGCCTTCGGCGATGGCGAGTTCGAAATCCTCGCTCATGCCCATCGACAGGGTATCGACTCCGGGGTGGTCGGCGGCAAGCTGGTCGAACAGGGTGCGCAGGCGCCGGAAGGCCGCCCGCCGCCGCTGCGGATCGGGGTGCGGTTCGGGAATGGCCATCAGGCCGCGCAGGCGCAGGTTCGGCGCCGCCGCGACCTGCGCCGCCAGCGCGGCCACGTCGTCGGGGGCGCAGCCGGACTTGCTGGCTTCGCCGTCCACGTTCACCTGCACCAGCACGTTCAGCGGCGGCCGGCCGGCGGGGCGGGCCTGGTCCAGGGCCGCCACCAGCTTGGGCCGGTCCAGCGACTGCACCCAGTCGAAGGCTTCGGCGGCCTCGCGGCACTTGTTCGACTGCAGGTGGCCGATCAGGTGCCATTCCAGGCCCAGTGCCGCCAGTTCAGCGGCCTTGGCCGCGCCTTCACGCACGTAATTCTCGCCAAAGGCGCGCTGGCCGGCGGACGCCAGGGTATGCACCTCGCCGGCGGTCCGGGTCTTGGAGACGGCCAGCAGCCGGACGGCCTTTGGCCGGCCCGCCAGCTTTGCCGCGTTTTCAATGGTTTGCAGGACACCGCGTAGGGTCTGTTCCGGCGTTTCCATGGGTGGCGTTGCCTTCTGTGGTTGGCGCTATACTGCCCCGGGAACGTGCGGTCGCCCATCCGATCAAGCGCCAAGGGGAACATTAATGGACATCGCCGAACTTCTGGCATTCTCGGTCAAGAACAAGGCCTCCGACCTGCACCTGTCGGCCGGCCTTCCGCCCATGATCCGCGTGGACGGCGACGTCCGCCGCATCAACATCCCGGCGCTGGACCACAAACAAGTGCACGCCCTGGTCTACGACATCATGTCGGACAAGCAGCGGCGCGACTTCGAAGAATTCCTCGAGGTCGACTTCTCCTTCGAGATTCCCGGCCTGGCGCGTTTCCGCGTCAACGCCTTCAACCAGAACCGCGGCGCCGGCGCCGTGTTCCGTACCATTCCCAGCCAGATCCTCTCGCTCGAGGAGCTGGCCGCGCCCAAGATCTTCGCCGAACTCATCAACCAGCCCCAGGGCCTGATCCTGGTGACCGGCCCCACGGGCTCGGGCAAGTCCACCACGCTGGCGGCGATGGTCGACCACATCAACAAGAACGAATTCGGCCACATCCTCACCGTCGAGGATCCCATCGAGTTCGTGCACACCTCGCAGAAGTGCCTGGTCAACCAGCGCGAAGTGCACCGCGACACCCACGGCTTCAACGAAGCCCTGCGTTCGGCGCTGCGTGAAGACCCCGACTACATCCTGGTCGGCGAAATGCGCGACCTGGAAACCATCCGCCTGGCGCTCACCGCCGCGGAAACCGGCCACCTGGTGTTCGGCACCCTGCACACCTCGTCGGCGGCCAAGACCATCGACCGCATCATCGACGTGTTCCCCGCCGGCGAAAAGCCGATGGTGCGTTCCATGCTTTCCGAGTCTCTGCGTGCGGTCATTTCGCAGTCGCTGCTCAAGAAGGTGGGCGGCGGCCGAATGGCGGCGCACGAGATCATGGTGGCCACGCCGGCCATCCGTAACCTCATCCGCGAGGACAAGGTCGCGCAGATGTACTCGTCCATCCAGACCGGCCAGCAGTACGGCATGCAGACGCTCGACCAGTGCCTGCAGGACATCGTCAAGCGTGGTCTGGTCACCAAGATGCAGGCGCGCGACTACGCCAAGGAAAAGAAACTTTTCGACTGACGTCGCCGCCGGAAGGGGGCTGGCAGGACGCCGCGTGACACGTTCCCCGGGCCATGGCCCGGGGGCAATCAGGAGCTAGCATGAGCAGCATTGATTTCACCTCCTTCCTGAAACTGATGGCGCACAAGAAGGCGTCCGACCTGTTCATCACGGCCGGCGTGCCGCCGTCAATGAAGGTCAACGGCAAGCTCTCGCCCATCACCCAGAACCCGCTCACGCCGCAGCAGTCGCGCGACCTGGTGCTCAACGTCATGAACCCCTCGCAGCGCGAGGAGTTCGAAAAGACCCACGAGTGCAACTTCGCCATCGGCGTGTCCGGCGTCGGCCGCTTCCGCGTGTCGTGCTTCTACCAGCGCAACCAGGTCGGCATGGTGCTGCGCCGCATCGAAACCCGCATCCCCACGGTCGAAGAACTCTCGCTGCCGCCGGTCATCAAGACCCTGGCGATGACCAAGCGCGGCATCATCCTGTTCGTCGGCGCCACCGGCACGGGTAAATCCACCTCGCTGGCCGCGATGATCGGCTACCGCAACCAGAATTCCTCGGGCCACATCATCACCATCGAGGACCCGATCGAATTCGTGCACAAGCACGAGGGCTGCATCATCACCCAGCGCGAAGTCGGCATCGACACCGACAGCTGGGAAGCCGCGCTCAAGAACACCCTGCGCCAGGCGCCCGACGTCATCATGATCGGCGAGGTGCGTACCCGCGAAGGCATGGACCACGCCATCGCGTTCGCCGAAACCGGCCACCTGGTGCTGTGCACGCTGCACGCCAACAACGCCAACCAGGCGATGGACCGCATCATCAACTTCTTCCCGGAAGACCGCCGCAGCCAGCTGCTGATGGACCTTTCGATGAACCTCAAGGGCGTGGTCGCCCAGCAGCTCATTCCCACCCCCGACGGCAAGGCCCGCCGGGTGGCGATGGAAATCCTGCTCGGCACGCCGCTGGTGCAGGACTACATCCGTGACGGCGAGATCCACAAGATCAAGGACGTCATGAAGGAGTCCACCAACCTGGGCATGCGCACCTTCGACCAGGCCCTGTTCGAGCTCTACCAGGCCGGCGAGATCAGCTACGAAGACGCCCTGCGTTTCGCCGATTCCGCCAACGAAGTGCGCCTGAAGATCAAGCTGGCCCAGGGTGGCGATGCCCGCACCCTCAGCCAGGGCCTGGACGGCGTGGAGCTGTCCGAAGCCAAGTAGTCGTCTTGCCTGCCAGGAAGGCGTTGCTGGCCATTGCACTCGCGGCGTCCGGTTCGTCCGGCGCCGCGCCCCTGCGTCCGCTCGATCCCTGGAGCCTGTCGCTGGGCGTCTTCGACACCAACAGCGACACCACGCTGCGCGCCAGCGCCCGAAGCGGCGACGACAGCGCCGGCGGCCACGTCAACCTCGAACGCGACCTCGGCCTGGACCGGCGCCAGCCCGTCAGCCAGGCGCGCCTGGACCTGCTGGTCGGCGATCACAACGGCTTTGGCCTGGAATATTTCGGCTTCGAGCGCGGCAACACCGTGCGCCTGGCCCGCGACATCGAATACGACGGCCGCACCTACGCCGCCGCCGCCGAGCTGCGCAGCCGCTTCGACTACGACTTCTCCAGCGCCACCTGGCGCTGGTGGCTGGGCGAGGGCGAAACCGCCTGGGGCCTGGGCCTGGGCGTGGCGCACTACCGGGCGCGCACCCTGTTCGAAGGCCAGGCCAGCGTCGACGGGGTGTCCGTGGACGGGCGGGTGGCCAGCGACGACCGCGCCTTCGCGCCGCTGCTCAACCTGGGCTGGCGGCACGCGGTGAACGAGCGGCTGCGCCTGTACGCGGAAATCTCCGGGGTGGCGCGCAATGGCGGCCGGCTCAGTGGCCACATCGTGGATACCTCGCTGGGCCTGGAATGGTTTCCCTTCGACCGCCTGGGCCTGGCGTTGGAATACGGTGGCACCCAGATCCGGCTCGACCGCCGCCGGACCGGCGAGGCCGGCCAGCTCGACGCCCAGCTCGACCTGAAGCTGCGCGGACCGTCGCTGCTGCTGCGCCTGCGCTGAGCGCCGGCGGCCGCCGGCCGCGCGTTAGAATGGGCGCATGTCCGCGCACCGGTCCCTCGCCGAGCACTTCCTTATCGCCATGCCGGCGCTGGACGACCCGAATTTTTTCCGTTCGGTCACCCTGGTCTGCCAGCACGACCAGGACGGCGCCATGGGCGTGGTGGTGAACCTGCCCTCGGATTTCAGCCTGGGCGAAATGCTGGCGCAGATGAAGCTGCCCACCACCGACCTCGTGCTGGCGTCCCAGGACGTGCTGGCCGGCGGCCCGGTGCAGCCCGACCGCGGCTTCGTGCTGCACGACGACCCGCGCGACTGGCCGTCGACGCTGCGCCTGGCCAACGGCCTGGCGGTCACCACCTCG
>NZ_CAXBJS010000118.1:0-8304 GCF_963976025.1 uncultured Arenimonas sp. | reverse complement strand
CCGCCACGGCCCGCTCGACCACCCGGTTTCCAATCCCTTCCTGTACATGGTCGACGTCGACGGCAATCCGCGCGCCGTCAACAAGCACGAGCCGATGTGGCTGATCGACCGGCTCGAAGATGACGAACACCACATCCTGGTGTCGCTCGGCTCGTCGCGCCGCTACGGCGTCGGCCGGGTCGACCTGCGTACCGGCAAGATCAAGGCGCAGAAGGTCAGCTGGCCGGCACACGCCAATTCGACCTATTACCTCGACAACGCCGCGCAGGTCCGCGGCGTGCGCGGTTACATGAACAACGAAATGTATCCCCGCCTCTGGGTGCTCGACGGCGCCGGCGAGTGGCAGGAAACCAACAACGAAAACGCCGGTGACGAGGCCCAGTACATCGTCGGTTTCTCGGCCGACAATTCCCGCGCCTACCTGATGGCCGAACGCCGCACCGGCACCGATGAGTTCCTGGAAATGGACCTGGCGACGCTCGAGACGCGGCCTCTGCTGCGCAACCCGCGGGTGGACGCCTTCGATACGCTTACCTCGCCGGTGCACGGCGGCGTCATCGCCGTGGTGTACCTGGACGGAAAGCCGAAGCTGGAATTCGTGGCGCCCGACGATCGCCATGCCCTCGAACTCAAGAAGCTGGCCAAGGCCTTCCCGAACGCCTACGTCTATCCCACGTCCTACGCGCTCGACGGCGAGCTGGGCGTGTACCAGGTGTCCTCGGACCTTGACCCGGGTGAGTACTACCTGGTCGACCACGCCAACGGCAAGGCGCACTTCGTGGCCGCGCGCAGCGAGCGCCTGGATCCCCGGCAGATGTCGCCGACGCAGGTCGTGCGCTTCAAGGCGCGGGACGGCCTGGAGATCGAAGGCTTCCTCACCGTGCCCCGGGACCGGCCGGCCGGCACGCCCGGCCCGCTGGTGGTGATGCCCCATGGCGGCCCGATCGGCGTTTTCGACCGCTGGGGCTTCGATTCCGAGGTGCAGCTGCTGGCAAGTCGCGGTTATGCCGTGCTCAAGGTCAACTTCCGCGGCTCGGGCAACTACGGCAAGGCGTTCCGCGAAGCGGGCCATCGCCAGTGGGGCGGAAGGATGCAGGACGACCTGACCGACGCCACGCGCTGGACGATCGCCCAAGGAATCGCCGCGCCGGGCCGGATCTGCCTCTATGGTTCCAGCTATGGCGCCTACGCGTCGATGATGGGCCTTATCCGCGAACCTGATCTTTACGCTTGTGGCATCGGCAACGTCGGGGTCTACGACATGCCCCAGCTTTACCGGGAAGAATCCGTCGGCAGCCGGTTCTCACGCACCTACATGGACGAGGTCCTGGGCAGCAGCGACCTCGCCAGCATCTCGCCGCCCAGCCTGGCGCGCGCGATTCGCGTGCCGGTGCTGCTCGGCGCCGGCGGCGACGACCGCACCGCGCCGCCGCACCACACCCGCAGCATGCGCCGGGCCCTGCACGGTGCCGGCGTGCCGGTCGAGATGAAGATCTATGGCGAAGAGGGCCATGGCTACTTCGACAAGGCCAACCAGCTCGACTGGGCCAACCGGGTGCTGGGCATGCTCGACCGGACCATCGGTTCCGGGCGGGCTGCGGATTCGACGGCCGCCACGCCCTGAGGAACTTTGCGCGATACTCTCGCGTCATCGCCAGGACCGAGGCGGCAAGCGCTACCGCATGCAATTCATCTACGACCCGGCAAACCTGTTGGCGGTGGCGGCGCGTGAAAACGCCAGCTACCGCGAGGCGGATCCCTTTCCGCACGTGGTGATCGATGACTTCCTCAGGACCGATGCGGCCGCCGCGCTGGCGGCCGCCATCCCTTCCGCCGACAGCGGGCTGCCCTGGGATCGTTACGCGGCCGAGGGTTTCGAGATGAAGCTGGCGAGTTCGCGCGAAGACGTGCTGCCTGAAACCGTCTGCCGCGCCCTGCATGAGCTCAACGCCGGACCGATGCTGCGTTTCCTCGAGGCGCTGACCGGCATCGAGCACCTGCTGCCCGACCCGCACCTGCTCGGCGGTGGTGTGCACCTGGTCGGGCGCGGCGGCCACCTGGGCGTGCATGCCGACTTCAACTGGCACCCGGGCCTGCAGGCGCACCGGCGCATCAACCTGCTGCTGTACTTCAACGATCACTGGGACCCGGCCTGGGGCGGCGATCTTGAACTGTGGTCCACCGATGCCGCGCGCCGGGTGAAATCGATCGCGCCCGTGTTCAACCGGGCCGTCATCTTCAATACCCGCAGCGATACCTTCCACGGCCACCCGGCGCCGCTGGCCACGCCCGAAGGCGTCTGGCGACGGTCGATCGCGATGTACTACTACACGACCACGCGCCCGGAAGCCGAGATCCGCGAGCCGCACAACACCCGCTACAAGGGCATGCACCTGCCATGAGCGGCCGCGACTGGCAGGTGCCCGTGCTGACCTACCACGCCAGCACCGTGGGCGGGCCGGCTTACGCCGGCAATGACCACGTCGCCTTCGCCAGCGACCTGGCGACGGCCACGCGCCTGGGCTGGCGGATCGTGCCGCTGCAGTGGGTGGTCGAGCAGCGCCTGGGCCTTGCCGATCGCGACCTGACCCGCTGCCTGGCGCTGAGCTGCGACGACGGCACCGTGCTCGACGTGCGCGACGTCGATTATCCGGGGCAGGGCCGGCAGCGGTCGTTCCTGGGCCTGCTTGAAGCACAGGCCGCGCAGCCGGACGCGCACCTGACCTGCTTTGTCATCGCCTCGCCCGATGCGCGCGCGCGCATGGACCGCGACTGCCTGCACGGCCTGGGCTGGATGGGCGAAGACTGGTGGGCGCCGGCGCTGGCCGGTGGCCGCATCGGCATCGGCAACCACAGCTGGGACCATAACCACCCGGTCATGGCCGAGGCCGGCCCGGGCGGCATGCCGCGCGGCGATTTTTTCGTCGTCGATAGTGATCAACGCGCGGCGTATGAAATCCGCCAGGCCGTCGATTACCTTGCGGCGCGGCTGGGGCCGGGCGCCTGCCCGCTGTTCGCGTATCCCTATGGCCATGCGCCGGATTTCCTGGTGCACGAGTGGTTCCCGCGCCACGGCGCCGGCCTCGGCCTGCAGGCGGCCTTCGGCACGCAGGGCGGGGCGGTGGGGCCGGGCAGCGATCCCTGGAACCTGCCACGTTATGTCTGCGGCCTGCACTGGTCGTCGCCGGAGCAGTTCGAAGCCCTGCTGGCCGGCCTGGCCTGAGGTCTCAGAAGGTCCCGAAACCCAGCACGCGTTGCACCAGTTCGCGCTTGCGCGCCTCCGGCAGCGGCCGGTGCCAGTGCGCGATGCGGTTGGGGAACGCGGTGGGTTCGAACCCGGCGCGCGCCAGCACCGCCCAGGACCGGTTGTCGCCGCAGTGGCCGAAAAAACCCTCGCAGCGGTCGCCGTAGAGGTCGATCGCGAAGCGCGTGACCTGCAGCATCGCGCCGCCGGCGGCGCGCAGGCGTTCGCGCTGGTCGGCGGGCATCGCGGCTATCGCCGCGCCGTCGGTGCAGGCGCCGCCGAGCAGGCAGGTGTCTTCGCGCAGCCAAAGGTGCAGGTAGGAAATCGGCTGCAGGCTGGCGTCCGGGCGCCTGTGCGAGGCCACCGCGTGGAATTCGAAATCCGGCGGCTCCGTGCCCCAGGTTCGCCGGTAGAGCGCGGCGATCGGCGCGGGGTCGGGTATCTGTGCCAGCTGGATGAAATCGTCGAGCACGGCGGGGCCGTCTCCGTGGGGAAGGCGTGGGCCATTGTCGCCGCTTCGGCGCCTGTTCGCGCCGCGCCACGGGATTCGGCCATAATGCCGGCCAACAGGGTCGGAACCGGGGGGTCCGATGTGGTACGCCATAAAAGGCACTGACCGGGCCAATGCCCTGGCCGCGCGCCAGGCAGCGCGGCCCGCGCATCTGGCCAGGCTGCAGGCGCTGGCCGCCGAAGGCCGGCTCAAGCTGGCCGGGCCGCTGCCCGCCATCGACGCCGAAGACCCGGGTCCCGCCGGTTTCACCGGCAGCCTGGTCGTGGCCGAATTCGCCGATCTCGCCGCTGCCCGCGCCTGGGCCGAGGCCGATCCCTATCTCGAAGCGGGCGTCTACAGCCAGGTCGATGTCTGGCCGTTCCGGCAGGTGCTGCCATGAGCCTGCCCCGCGAAGAACGCCCGGCCGCCATCCGCGCCATGCTCGAGTCGGCCCTGGCGCCGGATTCGCTGGACGTGGTCGACGACAGCCACCGCCATGCCGGCCACGCCGGTGCCCGCGACGGCCGCGGCCATTTCAAGGTCAGCATCGTCAGCCGCGCCTTCGCCGGCCTGGCCCCGCTGGCCCGGCACCGCAAGGTCTACGCGGCGCTGGGGCCGCTGATGCAGAGCGACATCCACGCCCTGTCCATCCAGGCCCGCACGCCCGACGAAGCCTGAGGCCCGGGGATCGCCGGGCCCTGCCGGGGCGCTGTTATACTGCCCTTCGGCCGCGCACCGGGGACCGCGCTCTGCCAATGAAATCAACATCTTGGCGTGGGCAGCGGACCGGTTCGTGGACTTCCCCTGGACCCTGCGGCGGGGCGCCCACAACGCCCCGTGGCCGGCCGGTTCGTCCGGTCGACTGAGAACCCCGATCAATGCGCCTTTCCACGATAAAGCTGTCCGGCTTCAAGTCCTTCGTCGATCCCACGGTGCTGCACCTGCCGACCAACATGACCGGCGTGGTCGGTCCCAATGGTTGCGGCAAGTCCAACATCATCGATGCGGTGCGCTGGGTCATGGGCGAAAGCTCGGCCAGCCGCCTGCGCGGCGATTCGCTCACCGACGTCATCTTCTCGGGTTCGTCCTCGCGCAAGCCGGTCAGCCAGGCGCAGGTCGAACTGATCTTCGACAACACCGAAGGCACCATCGGCGGCGAATTCGCGCGCTACGCCGAAATCTCGGTCAAGCGCCTGGTCAGCCGCGACGGCCAGTCCAACTACTACCTCAACGGCGCGCGCTGCCGTCGCCGCGACATCACCGACCTGTTCCTGGGAACCGGCCTGGGCCCGCGCAGTTATTCGATCATTGAGCAGGGCATGATCAGCCAGATCATCGAGGCCAAGCCCGAAGACCTGCGCGTGTACCTGGAAGAAGCCGCCGGCATCTCCAAGTACAAGGAGCGCCGCAAGGAAACCGAATCGCGCATCAAGGGCACCCGGGAAAACCTCGACCGCCTGAGCGACCTGCGCGAGGAAGTCGACAAGCAGCTCGAACACCTCAAGCGCCAGGCCCGCGCCGCCGAGCAGTACCAGGCCCTGCAGGCCGAGCGACTGAACAAGGACGCCCAGCTCAAGGCGCTGGAATTCCGCCGTTTCGACGGTGACCTCAAGGCGCTCAACGAAGCCCTGACCCAGGACGAGATCAAGCTCCAGGCCCTGCTTGCCGACCAGCGCCAGGCCGAGGCCCAGATCGAGGCCTGCCGCAGCCAGCACGGCGAGGCCAGCGAAGCCCTGGGCAAGGCCCAGGCCGAGGTCTACCGCATCGGCGGCGAACTGGCCCGCATCGAGCAGCAGATCCAGCACCAGAAGGAACTGCGCCAGCGCCTGGAAACCGCCCGTACCGAAGCCGACGCCGCCTTTGCCCAGGTCGGCGAACACATCAGCGGCGACGAACGCCAGCTGGCCGAACTGCACAACGCCATCGCCGCCGCCGAACCGAAGCTCGAGAGCCTGCGTGGCGACGACTCCGGTCGCCAGGAAGCACTGAAGGCCGCCGAAGCCGCCCTGCACGACTGGCAGCAGCGCTGGGACACCTACGCCAAGGCGCAGTCCGAAGCCGCGCGCTGGGCCGAGGTCGAACGCACCAAGATCGAATACCTGGAAAAGCAGGCCCTGGACGCCGGCCGCCGCCGCGAAACCCTGTCCGGCGAGCGCAGCGGCCTGGACACCAGCGCCATCTCGACCAGCCTGGCCCAGCTGACCGCCGACCACGACCAGCAAAAAGCCGGCCTCGATGGCCTGGGCGAACAGCTCGAACAGCGCAAGACGGCCCTGGCCGGCCTGCAGGACCAGCAGCGCCAGCAGCAGTCCGAACTTGCCGACGTACGCAAGCAGGCGCAGGCCGCGCGCGGTCGCCTGTCGTCGCTCGAGGCACTGCAGCATGCGGCGCTGGGCCAGGAAAAAAACGTCGCGCTCGATTGGCTCAAGGCCCAGGGCCTGGACGGCCAGGCGCGCCTGGGCGAAGCCCTGCAGGTGGAACCGGGCTGGGAGACCGCCGTCGAAACCGTGCTCGGCAGCCTGCTTGAGGCCGTGACCGTGGACGCGCCGCGTGAATTCCTCGACGCGATCACCGGACTGTCCCAGGGACGCGTGGCCCTGGTATCCGGCGGCACCGGCGATTTCCAGGCCCCGGCCGGTTCGCTGGCCGCGAAGGTGCAGGGCCCCGATGCCGTGCGCCGCCTGCTGGCGGACGTGCTGGCCATCGACAGCGCCGGCGACGCGGCCGGCATTGATTTCGGCGGCGCCTCCTCGGCGATCACCCGCGCCGGCGAATGGCTGGGCCAGGGCTGGCTGCGCGTGCTGCGCAGCGGCGAAGCCCAGCAGGGCGCACTGGCCCGCGAACGCGAAATCCAGACCCTGCGCGCCGACATCGACGCGCTGGCGAAAAAGGAACAGGCACTCAACGACGGCCTGACCGCCATGCGCGACAAGCTGCTCGAGGCCGAACAGCACCGCGAGGACGCGCAGCGTGCGCTTTACATGGCGCACCGCGGCGTGTCCGAACTCGCCGGCCAGTTGCAGGGCCAGCAGGGCCGGCTTGAATCGGCCCAGGCCCGCGTCGCGCGCATCGACGCCGAACTGGCCAGCCTGGCGACCACGCTGGAAGAATCCCAGGCCAATGCCCGCGAAGCGCGTGCGCGCCTGGAACAGGCCGTGGCCAAAATGGGCGACCTGGAAACCGAACGCCAGGCGCTCGACAGCCAGCGCCGCAGCCTTGGCGAGCAGCGCGACAGCGCCCGCAACAGCGCCCGTGAAGCCCGCGATGCCGCGCACCAGCTGGCGCTGACGCTCGAGTCCCAGCGCGCCCGCGTGGTCGCGCTCAGCCAGTCGCTGGCGCGCATGGGCAGCCAGAAGGCCCAGCTCGAAGTGCGCCTGAACGAACTGCAGGCCCAGCTCGCCGAGGGCGACGCGCCGGTGGTGGCGCTCGAAGGCCAGCGCCAGGCCGCCCTGGACCAGCGCGTGGTGGCCGACAAGGCCCTGGGCGCGGCACGATCGGCCCTGGACGGCATCGAAGCCGAGATGCGCAAATACGAACAGGTCCGCCAGCAGCGCGACCAGCAGTCGCTGGCCCAGCGCGAGGCGATTTCGCAGAAGAAGCTCGAACACCAGGCCCTGCAGCTGCGCGCCAGCCAGCTTTCCGAAGCCGTGGCCGAAGCCGGCCTGTCGCTGGACGAGGTGGTGGCGGCGCTTCCGGAACAGGCCGACGTCGAGGTCTGGCGCAAGTCGCTGGCCGACATCGACGCCAAGATGCGCCGGCTCGAGCCGGTCAACCTGGCCGCCATCCAGGAATATGGCGAACAGAGCGAGCGCAAGACCTACCTCGACGCCCAGGACGCCGACCTCACCTCGGCGCTGGAAACCCTGGAAGAAGCCATCCGCAAGATTGACCGCGAGACCCGCGGCCGTTTCAAGGAAACCTTCGACCGGGTCAATACCGGCGTGCAGGAACTCTATCCGCGCCTGTTCGGCGGCGGCCACGCCTACCTCGAACTCACCGGCGAAGACCTGCTCGACACCGGCGTGTCGATCATGGCGCGCCCGCCGGGCAAGCGCGTGTCGAACATTTCGCTGCTTTCCGGCGGCGAAAAGGCGCTCACCGCGGTGGCGCTGGTGTTCGCGATCTTCCGGCTCAACCCGGCGCCGTTCTGCCTGCTCGACGAGGTGGACGCGCCGCTGGACGAGGCCAACGTCGGCCGTTTCTCGTCCATGGTCACCGAGATGAGCGAAAAGGTGCAGTTCCTGTTCGTCACCCACAACAAGGCGACCATGGAGGCGGCCAAGCAGCTTTCGGGCGTCACCATGCGCGAGCCGGGCGTCAGCCGCCTGGTGTCGGTGGACCTGGCCGAAGCAGCGCGCCTGGTCGGCGCGGCCTGACCGCCGCCGATAATTGGTGCATCATTCCGCAGGGCGGCGCTTGCCGCCCACGGACAAGGACACAGGGAGGGGACCATGTTCGAAGGACTCAGCGACACCGCGCTGCTGCGCATCGCCATTGCCGTCGCGGCCCTGGTCTTGTTCGCGGTGATCATCTTCTCCAGCCGGCGCAAGCCGGGGCAGGGCCGCCGCGC
>NZ_CAXBJS010000117.1:0-8323 GCF_963976025.1 uncultured Arenimonas sp. | reverse complement strand
GACGGCGTCACCGGCATCGAGCACAACATCCCGGTGGCGCCGCTGTACCGCGACGTGGTGGAACTGTGGCGACACACCGAGGTCGGAAATACGCCGACCCTGGTGGTGAACTACGGCGGCCTCAACGGCGAGTACTACTGGTACGCCAAGGACAACCTGTGGGAGAACGAGCGCCTGAACCGCTTCTTCCCGAAGGGCTCGCTGGACGAGAACACCATCCGCCGCCAGGGCGGCCCGGAGTGGGACTACTACCACATCGAGGTCGCCAAGGCCGCCAAGGTGCTGCGCGACGCCGGCGTGCCGATCCTGGTCGGCGGCCACGGCCAGATGCAGGGCATGGCGCCGCACTGGGAAATCTGGTCGCTCAACCAGGGCGGCTTCACGCCGTTCGAGGCACTGCGTGCGGCCACCATCGACGGCGCCGGCTACCTGGGCCTGGACAAGGAAATCGGCTCAATCGAAACCGGCAAGCGCGCCGACCTGGTGGTTGTCGACGGCAACCCGCTCGAGGACATCCGCCAGAGCGACGACACCGCGATGGTGATGGTCAACGGCCGCCTGTTCAACGCCGCCGACCTGTCGGAAATCGGTGGCAAGCAGCGCCCCGCCCCGGAATTCTTCTGGCAGCGCGGCGGCGGCGGCGTGCCCACGGGCGTGGGCTACGGCCCGACGGTGCCCTGCCATTGCCCGAAGTCGGATCCGCACGGGCATTGATTGATGGAGTTCCTGGCGTTCGGGGTCTACTCGGCATTCTGTTTCTGGGTCATCTTCATGGACGGCGCGGACACGATCGAAGGATGGAAGTCTTTTTTCCTCATTGATTGGTTCGCGGCGTCCCTGACGGCCCAGGAGCTGAAGTTCTATGTCGGCATTTCCTGGCTGGCGTCCCTGGCGATACTCTTGTTCTTCACTTTCAGCGGGGCGTAGGAAATGGAACATGCAAGTTCGGGCGGCTTCGCAGTGGGCTGGTTCACCCTGGCGCTGATCAACGCCGGCCTGGCGCAGAGCAAGGGGCGCGGCGGCTTGAACTGGTGGCTGCTGTCTTTGCTGCTGGGCCCGATCGCCACGCTGCTTATCGTGGTGATGGAACCGCTGGGCAGGGGCCCGTCCGTCCCGCAGTAGATCCGCTAAACCTTGCGCGCGGTCGCAACCGGCAGCGCGTCGAGGCGCTTGATCGTGGCGGTGTCGAGGATGCCGGGGTCACGCAGCCAGTCCTGGAACATTTCGGTCGCGTCGTCTCCCCAGAACAGCGCGTCGCCGGCCACCAGCGTCGGGACCCCGAAGACGTTGTCGGCCAGGGCGGCCTGGAAGTTCTTCTGCAGGTCGCCCTTCACTTCGGGCGAAGAAAGGGCCGATTCCAGGTCGACCACGCCAAGCCGGCTGGCGACCGGACGCAGGTCTTCCATGGACTCGCCGGCCCGGCCCTCCTGCCAGACATGGTCGAAGATCTGGTCGATGGCTTCCGGCGTGCCGCCGGCGGCGATGCACAGGCGCAGCGCGTTCAGCGGATTGAAGGGATGCGCCGGCGGGAAGTTGAGCGCAATGCCTTTCTTCGCCGCGCGCCACTGCACGTGGCGGTAGGTGAACCTGCGCTTGGACGGGATTTCCGCCGGCCCCTTGTGGCCATGATGGTTCAACAGGCCCGCGAGAAGGATCGGTCGGCATTCGACGCGGCAATTATCGAAACGCTTCACCTCCTGCCACTGCAGGTAGGCGAAGGGCGAGATGAAGTCGAAATACCAGGTGACCTTGGGACCGGACATGGGCTGCCTGCTGCGTGGACGATCGGCCCCGAGTCTAAGGCCAGCGGGGCACTGCCCGCGCGGGCCGGCCGCTGCTAGTCTGCGGGCCTCCGGACCCAAACCCAGTCGCCACCATGCACATCCTCGGCATCGGCCTGCATATCCTGGTCGCGATTTATTTCGCGGTACACGCCATCCGCAGCAACCAGGGCCTGTACTGGCTGTTCATTCTTTTCATGTTCCCGCTGCTGGGCAGCATCGTTTACGGCGTGGCGATCTGGCTGCCGGAAATGCGCCAGAGCTACACGGCGCGGCGGGCCGGAAGCGCCGTGCGGCGCGTGCTGGACCCGAACCGCGAACTGCGTGAGGCGCGCGAGGCCCACGACCAGACCGCCACCGTCGCCAACCGAACGCGCCTGGGCCAGGCGCTGCTGGCTTCCGGCCAGGCACAAGAAGCGGTGCCGCTGCTGCGCGCCGCCGCCCAGGGGCTGTATGCCGACGACCCGGACGTGCTGGCGCAGCTGGCGCGCGCGGAACTCGAATCCGGCGACGCGGCGGCCGCCCGCGACCGCCTGGATGCGCTGATCGCCGCGCACCCCAACTACCGCTCGCCCACCGCCCACCTCACCTACGCCCGCGCCGTGGCCGCCTGCGGCGACCAGGACAAGGCGCACGAAGAGTTCGGGGTGCTTGTGGACAGTTTCCCCGGCCTGGAAGCCCGCGCCCGCTACGCCCGGCTGCTGTCCGAATGGGGCGAGAACGAACGGGCGCAGGCACTGGCAGCCGAATCGCTCGCCAAGGCCAAGGGCCTGCCCCGCCACTCCCGCGACCTCGACCGCGACTGGATCAAGCAGCTGCAGGAACTGGCGAAATGAAACTCCGACTCCTGGGCTATCTGCTCGCCCTCGTGTTCGCAGCCTCGGGCGGGGCCAAGCTGCTTTCACTGCAATTCGAAATCGAAGCCTTTGCCCGCTGGGGTTACCCGCTGGAGTTCATGTACCTCACCGGCGCGCTGGAAGTGGCGGGTGCCCTGGGCTTGCTGGTGCCCCGGCTGTCCGCCCTCGCCGCCCTGTGCCTGGCGGCGCTGATGGCCGGCGCGGTCGGCACGCACGTGCTGCACGGTGAGTGGGCCATGATGCTGGTGGCGCTGTGCATCCTGCTGGCCGCCTTCTGGCTTGGCTGGCGGCGCCGATCCGGGAGGGGCCATGACTCTGGCGCTGTTTGATTTCGACGGCACACTGACCACGCACGAAACCATGCCGGTTTTCGTGCGGCGGTCCGTCAGCCCCCGACGCTTGCTCTTCGGGCAGCTCGCGCTCGCACCGCTCATCATCGGGTACAAGCTCCGTGTGGTGTCCGGACGACTTGTGCGAAGGGCGATCGTCCGCGTTGGCTATCGCGGCGTCCCCGTCTCCATCCTGGAGGAAGCGGGGGAGGCCTTCGCCCGGGACTACCTTCCCGGGGTCTTGCGCCCCGAGGCGATGCAGCGCCTTGACTGGCACCGGAAACATGGCCACCGGGTGGTGGTTGTGTCTGGTGGCCTGGATGTCTACCTGGCTCCCTGGTGCCAGTCACAGGGCTTGGAACTGGTCTGTTCAGCGCTGGAGCAGGTCGACGGTGCGCTCACCGGCAACTACCTCGGTCACCAGTGCGTGCTCGACGAGAAGGTTCGCCGGTTGCGTGCGGCCTGCGACCTTCAGGCCTACGAAACGATCTACGCCTACGGCGACACGCCCGAGGACATTCCGATGCTGGAACTGGCTACCCACGCCTACTTCAATGGCCGGCCCTGGCCGGGCAGCCGGGCGACCCGTTTGGGTGCGGAGCCTGCCTAGGGCCGGCCCCGGGCACGCGCAAACAGCGCGGCGGCGGTGAGCCAGGCCGCGCACATCAGGCCGGTGGCAGTCCGGGGGCTATTTCACCCGCTTGCCGTGTTTGACCACCAGGTCGATGCGCTGCAGCAGGGCGACCTGTTTAAGGGCATCGCCGTGCACGGCCACGATGTCGGCGTATTTGCCTTCGGTCACCGTGCCGTAGTCCTTGTCCACGCCCATGGCCACGGCCGGCCAGTAGGTGGCGGCGCGGATGGCGTCGATGGCGGGCACGCCGAACTGGTTCACCCAGACGTCGAGCTCGTTCCAGGTGCTCTGGCTGTGGAACTTCATCGGGATGCCCGAGTCGGTGCCGACCAGGAGCACGACGCCGGACTGGCGCAGCTGATCGAACTTGCGGCGCAGGGTCGGCTGGCGCTGCGGCGTCTGCTGGAAATAGGAGATGCGTTCGGGATGCTCGAGCGAGCCCTTGATGTCGTCGACGATCTCCGGCGGCAGGCCGCGGTGCCAGGAATCGGAATCGATGAATTCGTTGTTGCGCACCGTGTACGGGAAGTTGAACAGCCCTTCGATGGTCGGCGTCCAGAACAGCGGGCCCAGGGCCATGTTGGCGGTGCGTTCGGCCAGCGCGTCCATCACGTCCTTGGGGAACTCGGGCGCGGCGGCGAAGCCGGTGTGTTCGAAACCATCGACGCCGTGGCGCAGGCCGCGCCGCACTTCCTCGGGGCGGTGGGCGTGGGCGATCACGGGCAGGTCGTGCTTGTGGGCTTCATCGACGATGGCGGCGATTTCGGCCTCGCTCATCTGGTCCTGGTCGATCAGCTTGATGACATCGACGCCGGCGTTGGCCAGGCGGCGGATCTTGGCGCGTGCATCGGCGGGCGAATCCACGCCCCAGCGGAAGGCTTCGGTGCCCGGGTAGGGCCTTTTCTGGATGAAGGGCCCCGACATGTACATGGTCGGGCCCGGGATCTTGCCGGCGTTGATGGCGTCACGCACGGCGATGGAGTCTTCCAGCGGCGCGCCCAGGTCGCGGGCGCTGGTGATGCCGGCCATCAGCAGCTGTTCGGCCGAGGCGGGCATGATCACGTCGCGCAGCTGCGGCAGGTATTTCTTGTCCCAGTAGGCGTAGTCGGCGTGGCCGTTGATCATCAGGTGCACGTGCATGTCCCACAGCCCGGGCATGACGGTCATGCCCTCGGTGGACACCACCTCGGCGTCGGCCGGCACCGGCAGGGAAGCGACGGTGCCGACGGCGACGATGCGCTCGCCATCCACGATGATGACGCTGTCGCGGATCGGCTCTGCCAGCGTGCCGTCCACCAGGGTGCCGCCGACCAGGGCGAGCTTCGCCGCCAGCGCCGCGGGAGACAGGGCCAGCAGCAGCGCGGTGGCCAGGCAGGTGTGCTTGAGCGTCATCGGGTCGGCCTCGGTGGGAATGACCCGATGTTAGCGCGAAGCGGACCGCCCTACTTCGAGTTGACCTGGATGCGCAGCGCGGCCACGTAGCCGTCGTCGCGCCGGCTGTGGTCGGCTTCGTAGTCGGTGGCCATCAGCACCACGTGGCTGCCGCCGGCGTCGACCACGGCCAGGCCCTTGCCGCCGCCCTCGACGGGCGTCCAGGCCGAACGCACGAGGGTGGTTTTCTCCTGGGCCTGTTCGCCCGCTTCCAGACCGGCGGCCTGGAGCTGGGCGACCAGGCGGTCCATCGCTTCCTGGGCGCCGAGTTCGGGCAGGTCGAGGTGGATCTGGCGCATGGTGATGCCCGCGGTGGAGCTCATGTCCACGGTGGCGTTGTAGGCGAAGTCCGGCATCACCCCGCCCGGCAGCGGGTTCGACAGCGGGCGATTGCCGGGCTTGCCGGGGACCTGGCGGGCCTGGTCGGCGGCAGCGGCAATGATGGCCGCGGCCCTGCTGGTGTTTTCCGGCGCGGCGTCGGCGGGCTTGTCGCCGCCACAGGCGGCCAGCAGTGCCAACGCCGGCACGATGGCGATCAGGTTGGTGCGCATGGGCGGGTTCCTTTTCCGGGGTTTCACCGGGTCTAACGCACTAAGCGAACCAGTTCCGCCACCAGCAAGCCTTTGGTGCCCCGCGCGGGGTAACCTCGGGGCATCCGCCCAATTCAGACAAGGAGAGCCGCGATGGCCGTCAAATACATCCTGCGCCTGCCGGAACCGTCCCGGGCCCGCGGGGCCGAACCGTCGCTGTCCTTCACGTCCGACGGGGCGGGCGGGCTGGCCGCCGAACTGCAGGCCGCCCTGCGCGATGACACCCTGTTCCAGCGCTGGCGCGCCCTGCAGGAAGACCCGGACGAAGTGGACGATGCGCTGGGTGCCACCGACCCGGCCGCCACCGTGGTCGGCAAGCAGGAAGACCTGATGATCGAGCTGCACGCCACGACCTCGATTCCCAGCGGCGTCCTGAAGCAGCGACTGAGGTGGCTGGCGGGCGACCACTGGGTGCTCGCCGACGTGCGTAACCCCTAGCCGGTACGGGGACGGGTGCAATTTCCCTCGGGAAATTGCACCCGTCCCCTCAGCCAGTGTTCTGCACGCCCGCGGCTATTCCGTTGACAGTCGTAACCAGCGCGTGGAACAGCGGGCCCTGCTCGGGCCGGCCTTCGGCGCGCCAGCGGGCCAGCAGGTCGACCTGAAGCAGGCTGATGGGATCGACGTAGGGATTGCGCAGGCGGATCGACTGGCGCAGGCGGAAATCGCCGTCGAGCAGGCGCGGGCTGTCCTTGATGGCCAGGATGACGTCGCGGGTGCGTGCGAACTCGTCGGCGATGCCGGGATAGAAGCGCGCATGCGCGTCGCCGGCCAGCAGCGAATAGCGCTCGAAGATGGCCAGGTCGGACTTGGCCAGCACCATTTCGACGTCGTCCACGAGCGTGGCGAAGAAGGGCCAGTCGCGCGCCATCTCGGCGATGGCGTCCTGGCCGTAACGCGCGATGCCTTCCGCCAGGCCGGTGCCCACGCCCAGCCAGGCCGTGAGGCCGCAGCGATTCTGTGACCAGGCGAAGACCCAGGGAATCGCGCGCAGCGACGACACGCCGCCGGCGTTGCCGCGCTTGCTGGGCCGCGAACCGATGCGCAGGCGTTCGATGACGTCGATGGGCGTGGCGTCGCGGAAATACGGCACGAAGCCTTCGCTTTCGTAAACCAGGCCGCGGTAGTGCGCACGGGCGGCGGTGGCGATGGTCGCGGCCATTTCCCGCCAGCGGGCTTCGCGCGGTTCGGGCTGGCGCGGGCGCAGGGTAGCGCGCAGCACGGCGCCGGTGGCCTGCTCCAGATTGCGCAGGGCGATGGCGCGGATGCCGTACTTGCGGTGGATCACTTCGCCCTGTTCGGTCAGGCGCAGGTAGCCGTCCACCGAACCACGCGGCGCGGCGATGACGGCGCGGCCGGTCTTGCCGCCGCCGCGGGAAAGCGAACCGCCGCGGCCGTGGAAAAACGCGATGCGTACGCCGGCTTCGGCGGCCAGCGCGGTCAGCGCCACCTGGGTTTGCTGCAGCGCCCAGCGCGAAGCGACCAGGCCACCGTCCTTGGCGCTGTCGGAATAACCCAGCATCACCACCTGGCGGTCGCCGCGGCTGCGCAGGTGTGCGCGGTACACCGTGTCGGCGAACAGCGAACGCAAGGTGTCGGCGGCGTTGTCTAGGTCGTCCACGGTTTCAAACAGCGGCGCCACGTCCAGCGGCACCGCGCCGTTGCCGTCCACGCAGCCGCCCAGCTTGGCCAGGGCCAGCACGGCCAGGGCGTCGGCGGCGCTGCGGCTCATGGAAACGATGTAGGGGCCGATGGCGCGCGCGCCGTAACGCGGCAGGGAATCGGCGACGGTGCGGAACACGTCGAGCACGGGGCGGGCGTCGTCGGCCGCCGGGTTGCCGGCCTTGCTCTTGCCGCCCAGCAGTTCGCGCAGGCGCTGTGCGCGGTCCTGCCAGTCGCGGTCCGGGTAGGTTTCATCGTCGAGCACCGCGGCCAGCGCGATGTCGTGCTGGCTGCTTTCCTGGCGCAGGTCGAGCGTGGCCAGGTGGAAACCGAAGGCCTGCACGCGGCGCAGCAGGCGGCGCACGGCGAAACCGCCGGCGTGGTCGCCGCGATGCTGCTGCAGGCTGGCTTCGACCAGGCGCAGGTCGGCCAGCAGGTCGTCGGGGCTGGCGTAGCCGCCTTCTTCGTCACCGGCGGTGGCCTCGATGCGGGCGGCAACCAGGGTGAGGAAACGCCGGTAGGGCATGTCGGCGTGGCGCGCCTTGATGGCATCGGCGGCGTCGGGGAAACGCCGGGCGTAGTCGTCGGCGCGCGCGATCATGTCTTCGGCGATGCCGACGCGGCCTTCGGTCTGGCTGAGCAGGTCGGCCAGTTTTTCCAGTTCGCGCCGGTAGCGGCCCAGCACGATCGCGCGCTGGCTCGACAGCGTGGCGGCGATGGTGTGGGCGCCGACGTTCGGATTGCCGTCCATGTCGCCGCCGACCCAGGAGCCGAAGCCCAGCAGCGGCGGCAGCTCGTCGGGCGAGATGTCGTAGACGGCGTGCAGGGCGTCGAGGAAGGTTTCGTGGAAGACCGGCAACACGCGGTAGAGCACGTCGGACAGGTAATAGGCGACGTGTTCGAACTCGTCGGCGACGGTGGGTTTTTCCGGCGGGGTTTCGTCGGTCTGCCAGCTGGCGGTCAGGGCCAGGCGCATGCGTTCGATGTCGGCGCGGCGCTCCTGCGGGGTCAGGTTGCGGTCGATGTCCTCGACCAGGCA
>NZ_CAXBJS010000116.1:0-8327 GCF_963976025.1 uncultured Arenimonas sp. | reverse complement strand
TGTCGACGACGTGCTTGCCGTCGAACTTCGCGAACGGCAGCTCGATCGAATCCGAGCCCGCGGCGATGACAACGTGCTTGCCGACCAGCTCGACGTCCTTGCCGTCGTGCTGCTTCACCACCACCTTCTTGCCGGCGTGCAGGGTGCCGAAGCCGTAGTAGGCGGTGATCTTGTTGGCCTTGAACAGCTGGGCGATGCCGCCGGTGAACTGCTTGACGATCTTGTCCTTGCGGCCAACCATCGTCTTGACGTCGATCTTCGGGTCCTTGGCGCTGATGCCGTGTTCGCCGAACAGGTGCTGCAGGTTGTGGAACTGCCGCGAACTGTCGAGCAATGCCTTCGAGGGAATGCAGCCCACGCGCAGGCAGGTGCCACCCAGCGCCGGCTTGCCGTCCTTGCCCAGGGCCGCGTCGATGCAGGCGACCTTCATGCCCAGCTGGGCGGCGCGGATGGCGGCGTGGTAGCCGGCAGGGCCGGCACCGATGACGACGACGTCGTATTGCTCAGACATATCCGGTTCCTTCCTTGTCGGCCTTACAGGCCCAGCAGCATGCGGTGGGGATTCTCGAGCTGGTTCTTGATGTCCACCAGGAACAGCACCGCGTCCTTGCCGTCGATGATGCGGTGGTCGTAGCTGAGCGCGATGTACATCATCGGCGCCACCACGACCTGGCCGTTCTCGGCGATCGGGCGCTCCTTGATGGCGTGCATGCCCAGGATCGCCGACTGCGGCGGGTTGACGATCGGCGTGGACATCAGCGAACCGAAGGTGCCGCCGTTGGTGATGGTGAAGGTGCCGCCCTGCAGGTCTTCCAGCTTCAGGCCACCCTCGCGGGCCGCCTTGGCGTAACCGGCGATGGACGATTCGACGTCGGCGAAGCTCATGTTCTCGACGTTGCGCAGCACCGGCGTCACCAGGCCCTTTTCGGTGGCCACGGCGATCGAGATGTCGGCGTAGCCGTGGTAGATGATCTCGGTGCCGTCGACGGAGGCGTTGACCGCCGGGAACTTCTGCAGCGCGTTGGCCGCGGCCTTGGCGAAGAAGCCCATGAAGCCCAGCTTGATGCCGTGGGTCTTCTCGAAGCCTTCGCCCAGCTCCTTGCGCATGGCCATCACCTTGCCCAGGTTCACCTCGTTGAAGGAGGTGAGCATGGCGATGGAGTTCTTGGACTCCATCATGCGTTCGGCGATGCGCTGGCGGATGCGGGTCATCGGCACGCGCTGCTCGGGACGGGCGCCGCCGCCGACCTTGATGTGGTTGACCACGTCTTCCTTGGTCACGCGGCCACCGCGGCCGGTGCCGGCGACATCGGCCGGGTTGACGTCGTTGCGGGCGGCGTGGGCCGCGGCGCCCGGGGGCAGTTCGGTCTTGCCGCCGGACTTGGCCGGGGCCTTGGCGGCTTCGGCCTTCGCGGCCGGCTTGTCGTCGGCTTTCGGTGCGTCGGCCTTCTTTTCTTCCTTCGGCGCCTCGGCAACGGCGCCTTCCTCGATGATCGCCACGACCTGCTGGCTGTTCACCGTGTCGCCTTCCTTGAACTTGAGCTCCTTGAGCACGCCGGCGACCGGCGACGGCACTTCGAGCACGACCTTGTCGGTCTCGAGGTCGAGCAGGTTCTCGTCGCGACGGACGGAGTCACCGGCCTTCTTGTGCCAGGTGGCGATGGTGGCGTCGGACACGGATTCCGGAAGGACCGGGACTTTGACTTCGATGCTCATGGACAAGGTCCTGCTGGCGTGGAGTGGGGGCTTATTCGGCGGTGTGGGTGTTGGGCGCGCTGACCAGGGCGTCTTCGATCAGCTGCGCCTGTTCGGCGTTGTGCGTGTTCAGGTGGCCCGCCGCCGGCGAGGCCGAGCGCGAACGCCCGGCGTAGCTGAGCGACTGGCCCTTGGCGAGGCAGAAATCAAGATGGTGGCGGATCTGGTACCAGGCGCCCTGGTTGAGGGGCTCTTCCTGGCACCACACCACTTCCTTGGCGGCGCCGAAACGCTTGAGTTCGGCGGCCAGCAGCGCCCGCGGGAACGGGTAGAGCTGCTCGACGCGAACGATGGCGACGTCCTTGACCTTCTTCGCGGCCGCGGCTTCGACCAGGTCGTAATAAACCTTGCCGCCGCAGACCACGACCCGGCGCGCCTTCTTCGGATCCTTGCAGGTGCTGTCGGGAATGAGGTTCTGGAAACCGCCCTTGGCCAGGTCGTCCAGGCCCGACACCGACAGCTTGTGGCGCAGCATGGACTTCGGGGTCATCACCACCAGCGGCTTGCGGGTGGCGCGCAGCATCTGCCGGCGCAGCATGTGGAACATCTGCGCGGGCGTGGTCGGCGTGCAGACCTGGATGTTGTCCAGGGCGCACAGCTGCAGGAAACGTTCCAGGCGGGCCGAGCTGTGCTCGGGGCCCTGGCCTTCGTAACCGTGCGGCAGGAACAGCACCAGGCCGCACAGGCGGTCCCACTTGGACTCACCCGAGGTGATGAACTGGTCGATCACCACCTGGGCGCCGTTGGCGAAATCGCCGAACTGGCCTTCCCAGATGTTGAGCGTGCCCGGCTCGGCGGTGGAATAGCCGTATTCGAAGGCCATCACCGCCTCTTCGCTGAGCAGCGAGTCGATGATCATGGCGTGTTCGGGGTTGTCCACCAGCTCGCGCAGCGGCATCACCGCTTCACCCGTGGCCTGGTCGTGCAGCACGGCGTGGCGGTGGAAGAAGGTGCCGCGGCCGGAATCCTGGCCGACGATGCGCAGCTTGTAGCCTTCCGACAGCAGGGTCGCGTAGGCCAGGTTTTCGGCGAAACCCCAGTCCATGGGCAGCTCGCCGGCGGCCATCTTGCGGCGGTCTTCGTAGATCTTGGCGACGCGGGCGTGCAGCTTCAGCCCTTCTCGCGGCGCGTTGATCTGCGTGGCCAGCTTGTCGAGGTCGCTGCGCTTGACGGCGGTCTTGACCTCGTCGGCCAGCGTGCCGTCGAGCCAGGGCGACCAGTCCACGGCGAAGGGATCGGCGTCCACCTTCACCAGTTCGGTGGTGACTTCGCCCTTGTCGAGTTTTTCCCGGTAGCCGTCGACAAGCGCCTTGGCGCCGTCGGCGTCGATCACGCCCTCGGCGGCCAGCTTGTCGGCGTAGAGCTCGCGCGTGGACTTGCGGGCGCGGATGTTCTTGTACATCAGCGGCTGGGTGGCCGCCGGCTCGTCGGCTTCGTTGTGGCCGTGCTTGCGGTAGCAGACCAGGTCGATGACCACGTCGCGGCCGAATTCACGGCGGAAGTCGAAGGCCATCTGCGCGCAGAAGGCCACGGCTTCCGGGTCGTCGCCGTTCACGTGCAGCACGGGCGCGCCGATGATCTTGGCCGGGTCGGTGCTGTAGAGCGTGGAACGCGAATCGTCCGGGCGGCTGATGGTGAAGCCGACCTGGTTGTTGATGACCACGTGGATGGTGCCGCCGACCGCGAAACCGCGGGCCTGCGACATCTGGAACAGTTCCATCACCACGCCCTGGCCGGCGAAGGCGGCGTCGCCGTGGATCAGGATCGGCAGCACCTGTTCGCGCTGGGTGTCGCCGCGGCGCATCTGGCGCGCACGCACCGAACCGGCGACGACGGGATCGACGATTTCAAGGTGCGAGGGGTTGAAAGCCAGGGCCAGGTGCACCGGGCCGCCGGGCGTGGCGACGTCGGACGAATAACCCATGTGGTACTTCACGTCGCCCGAATAGGCCGGGTCGTCGTTGTGTTCGAACTGGCCGCGGAATTCGTCGAAGAGCTTGTGCGGCGGCTTGCCCATCGTATTGATGAGCGTGTTCAGGCGGCCGCGGTGGGCCATGCCGATGACCACGTCCTTGATGCCGGCGCTGCCGCCGTGGCGGACCAGGGTGTCCATCAGCGGGATCAGCGAGTCGCCGCCCTCGAGCGAAAAACGCTTCTGGCCGACGAAGGCGGTGTGCAGGTAACGCTCCAGGCCCTCGGCGGCGGTGAGGCGCTCGAGCAGGCGCAGGCGGGCGTCCTTGTCCAGGCCGTAGCCGGTGGTGGCGCCTTCCAGGCGCTGCTGCATCCAGCGGCGCTGCTGCACGTCGGAGATGTGCATGAACTCGGCGCCGATGCTGCCCGAGTACGAGGCGCGCAGCTTGGCCAGCAGGTCGCGCAGCTTGTACTTGGGCGCACCGAACCAGGTGTCGACGGTGAACTCGGTGTCCAGGTCGGCATCGGCCAGGCCGTGGTGGGCCAGGCCCAGGTCCGGGGCCTCGGGGCGGGCCATCATGCCCAGCGGGTCGAGCTGGGCGCCCAGGTGGCCGCGCGAGCGGTAGGCGGTGACGAGCTTGCCGACGGCGGCCTGCTTGCGCGCGGTTTCGTCGTCGACGCCGCCCGAACGCGGCGCGCGCGCGGCGGCCTGGACCTGGGCCATGACCACGGAATGGGGCACGTCGCCCGCTTCGCGGCCCTTGAAGCCGTCGAAGTAGGTTTTCCAGGCGGCGGGCACCGCATCGGGATCGACCAGGTACTGTTCGTACAGGTCTTCGATATAGGCGGCATTGCCGCCGGCAAGCTGAGAGGTCTGTTTAAACTTCTTGATCAGACTGTCCACGACCCTGGCCTGGCCCGTCTCGACGACGGGTAAGTGATTGATGGAATGGGATGTCGGGGCATCGCGCGATGGCGACGACAAGGCCCGGGATTATAGCCCGCACGGCCAGGCTTTAGAACCCGATGCCGGGCCCGCAAGGCGCTTCGGGGCCGCCAGCCGGCGGCCCGGGGCGGGCCTGTTCAGATACCCAGGGCCCGGAATTCGGTGCAGGCGCGTGAACGCTCCCAGACCCGGCCGAAGTGCTCGGCCAGCTGCCGTGTGCGCGCCGGGTGGGCCGGGCTCCAGTCGCCGTCCCAGCGGCTGCCGAGCTGCCGGAACAGGTAGCCGTCGCGGTCGTTGGCCAGGAAGGCCGAAGGGTATTGCAGGTCCACGTCCTCGACCGGCGTGCGGAACTGGAATACCGAAGTCAGCCGCTGCGCCAGGCCAAGCAGGGGATGCCCCTGGCCCTGCACGGCGGCCGGGTCGAGCACGATCAGCTGGACCACACCGCCGCGGCCGGCGGTGGCGAAGCGCCGGAAGGCGTCGATGACGACTGGCTGTGAATACAGCACCGGGTCGAGGTCGCGGCTGAAGATAAAAATCTCGCGCCGCGCGTCGTCCACCAGCCGGATGGTCGCCTCGGTGGCGGCGGACAGGCTGTCGAATTCCTCGGCGGCCATGGACGGCCCACGCGGCCGGGCCGGCGGGCGCTCGGGGCCGGCCAGGGGTTCGAGCGTGCGGCGCATGGCCTGGTGTTCGATGCCGGCTTCCATGAAACGTTCGCCGTAGGGTTCGAACCCGTGCCGGGCATAAAAGTCCAGCGCCGACACCTGGGCATTGAGCTTGACCTCGGTCCAGCCCAGGGCCCGGGCGCGGTCCATCAGCGCCACCAGCAGGCCGTCGCCGACGCCGCGGCCGCGCCACTCGCGCAGCACGGCCATGCGGCCGATCTTGTGTTCGGGGGTCAGGCGGCCGGTGCCGATCGGCTGGCCGTCGGCGTCGCGGGCCAGCACGTGGTGGCTTTGCGGGTCCAGGGCGTCCCACTCTTCTTCCTCGGGCACTTTCTGCTCGAGGATGAACACCGTTTCCCGGACCTTGCGCAGGTCGGGCAGGTCGGTGGCGTAGTCGGCGGGTTCGATGCGGAAATCGGTCGGGATCATGGCGTCACCGTCGGCGTCGGGGCTTGACCAGCTGGTAGTGGCCGGCGGCCACCAGGGTTTGCAGTGCTTCACGGCCCCGGGCGCCAAGCGCGGCCAGGCCGGCGGCGTCCAGGCGTTCGGCGGCGGCCAGGCGGCGGGCGTCGGCGACGCCCAGCGACAGGTCCAGGCCATTGGCGAACAGCCGGGCCCCGCGGCCATGCCGCGCCCAGGCAACCCGCGAGTGCGGATGCCGCAGCAGGATGCCGCCCTGGTCCAGGCCCTTGGCCACGGCGCCTGCATCCGGGACGCGGGCCGGCGCATCAATTTCACCGCCGGCGCGGTACTGGGTGATGAAGCGGCCGAACCAGGCGCGCAGGCGGTCATCGTCGAGCGACTGCAGGTCGGCCAGCGCCTCGCGCAGGCGCCCGAAGGCGGCGTCGTCGATTTCCCAGGCATCACGCGCCGGCGCCAGGTCGGGGTCGGCGTAGCGGGCCTCCTCGGGCAGGGCCGCGGCCAGCTCTTCGGCCAGGTCCACCATCAGTTCGGCGCGCGAGGGCGCGCGCATGCCCACCGAAAAGGTGAGGCAGGCGTCTTCGGCGACGCCGTGGTGGGGCACGCCGGGCGGCAGGTAAAGCATGTCGCCGGGGCCAAGCACCCAGTCGTGGTCGGGTTCGAAATACGACAGCAGCTTCAGTTCGACGTCGTCGCGGAAGTCCAGCGGGGCGCCGGTGCGGCTGTCGATCTGCCAGCGCCGGTGGCCCTGGGCCTGCAGCAGGAACACGTCGTACTGGTCGACGTGCGCGCCGACCGAACCACCGGGCGCGGCGAAGCTGACCATGATGTCGTCGAGCCGCCACGCCGGCAGGAAGCGGAAGGCTTCAAGCAGGGCGCGGATGTCCATGTCCCACTTGTCGACGTCCTGCACCAGCAGGGTCCAGTCCTGGCGGGGCAGGTCCGGGAACATGGCTTCGTCGAAGGGCCCGGTGCGCAGCTCCCAGCGGTCGCGACCGCGGTCGTGCAGCACGATGCGCGACAGCGCCGCCTCTTCGCAGGCCAGCCCGGCCAGGTCCTCGGGCGAAATCGGCGACTCGAAACCCGGGAACGCCTGCCGGATCAGCAGCGGCCGCTTCTGCCAGTAGTCCCGCAGGAACGCCGCCGCCGGCATGCCCAGCGGCTGCCTGTGCGAGCCGGTGACTTCGATCGGCGGTCTTTTCATGCCGGGCTCAGACCGAGCGCGCCAGCGCGGTGGCGTGGCCGACGTAGCTGGCCGGGGTGAGGGCGAGCAGGCGGGCCTTGGCGTCGGCGGGCAGGTCCAGGCCGTTGATGAACTCGCGCATCGAGGCTTCGGTGATGCCCTGGCCGCGGGTCAGGGCCTTGAGCTGTTCGTAGGGATTGGCCAGGCCGTGGCGGCGCATCACCGTCTGCACGGGTTCGGCCAGCACTTCCCAGGCGGCGTCGAGATCGGCGGCCAGGCGTTCGGGATTGACGCTGAGCTTGCCCAGGCCACGCTGCAGGGCGTCGAGCGCGATCAGCGAATGGCCGAAGGCGGTGCCCAGCGCGCGCAGCACGGTGGAGTCGGTCAGGTCGCGCTGCCAGCGGCTGATCGGCAGCTTTTCGGAAAAGTGGCCCAGCAGCGCATTGGCGACGCCGAAGTTGCCCTCGGCGTTTTCGAAATCGATCGGGTTGACCTTGTGCGGCATGGTCGAACTGCCGACTTCGCCGGCCTTCACGGCCTGCTTGAAATAACCCAGCGAGATGTAGCCCCAGACGTCGCGGCAAAGATCCACCAGCACGGTGTTGATGCGGCGCTGGGCGTCGCAGAGTTCGGCGATGCCGTCGTGCGGCTCGATCTGGGTGGTGTAGGGGTTGAAGTCCAGGCCCAGCGATTCGACGAAACGCTGCGCCAGCGCCGGCCAGTCGACGTCGGGGTAGGCGACCACGTGGGCGTTGTAGTTGCCGACCGCGCCGTTGATCTTCCCCGGGAACTCGACCCCGTGCATCACCGCCACCTGGCGCTGCAGGCGCGCGACGACGTTGGCGATTTCCTTGCCGACGGTGGTCGGCGAGGCGGTCTGGCCGTGGGTGCGCGAGAGCATCGGCAGGGCGGCGTGTTCGTGCGCCATCGAACGCAGGGTTTCCATCACCTCGGCGGTCTTGGGGGCGATGACCCGGGTGTAGGCCTCCTGCAGCATCAGGGCGTAGCTGAGGTTGTTGATGTCCTCGCTGGTGCAGGCGAAATGCACGAACTCCAGGGCCGGGCCGAGCTCGGCGTCGTCCTTGAGGCGTTCCTTGATGAAATATTCGACCGCCTTGACGTCGTGGTTGGTGGTGCGTTCGATCTCCTTCACCCGGGCGGCGTCGGCGACGCTGAAGCCGTCGGCCAGCGCGCGCAGGCGGGCCGCAGCGGCGTCGGAGAAGGGCGCCAGCTCGGTGATGCCGGCTTCGGCGGCCAGGGCCAGCAGCCATTCCACTTCCACCCGCACGCGGGCGCGCACCAGCCCGTATTCGGAAAAGATCGGCCGCAGCGCCTCGGCCTTGCCGGCATAGCGGCCGTCGATGGGGGACAGGGCGGTGAGGGCGGCGTCGGACATCGGCAGGCTCGGGCAAGGCGGGGAAGGTACGCATTCTAACCGGCCCCT
>NZ_CAXBJS010000115.1:0-8340 GCF_963976025.1 uncultured Arenimonas sp. | reverse complement strand
GGCGCCGCGGCGACCATCCTCTATACCTTCGTCGGCGGCTTCCTGGCCGTCAGCTGGACCGACACGGTGCAGGCGACGCTGATGTTCTTCGCGCTGATCCTCACGCCCATCTTCGTGGTGCTCAAGCTCGGCGGCCCCGAAAGCGCCGTTGCGCTGGTCGAGCAGGTCGATCCGGCCAACCTGCAGTTCTTCAAGGGCGCCACCGTGCTGGGCGTGGTCTCGCTGCTGGCCTGGGGCCTGGGTTACGTGGGCCAGCCGCACATCCTGGCGCGTTTCATGGCGGCTGAGTCGATACGCACCATCAAGCCCGCGCGCCGCATCGCCATGACCTGGATGATCCTGTGCCTGGCCGGCGCCATGGGCGTGGGTTTCTTCGGCATCGCCTGGTTCGAGGCCAACCCGGCCCGCGCCGGCGCCGTGGCCGACAACCCCGAGCGCGTCTTCATCGAACTCTCGACCCTGCTGTTCAACCCCTGGGTCGCCGGCATCCTGCTTTCGGCCATCCTGGCGGCGGTGATGAGCACGCTCAGCTGCCAGCTGCTGGTCTGCTCGAGCGCGATCACCGAAGACTTCTACAAGGGCTTCCTGCGGCCCAAGGCCGGCCACAAGGAGCTGGTCTGGGTCGGCCGCTTCGCGGTGCTGGCGGTGGCGATGCTGGCGATCTGGCTGGCGGCCGATCCCGACAGCCGCGTGCTGGGCCTGGTCAGCTACGCCTGGGCCGGCTTCGGCGCGGCCTTCGGCCCCGTCGTGGTGCTGTCGTTGTTCTGGAAGGGCATCACCCGCAACGGCGCCCTGGCCGGCATGATCGTCGGCGCGCTGGTGGTGATCGGCTGGAAGCAGCTCGACACCGGCCTGTACGAAATGGTGCCGGGCGTGGCGCTGGCGACGCTGGCGATCGTGCTGGTCAGCCGCTTCGGCAGCGCGCCGTCGCCGGCGATGCTGGGCCAGTTCGACGCCGTGCACGCCGAACTGCGACGCAGCGAGGACTGAGCGATGCGCGACACCCGCCCGCTGGCCGTTGCCCTGATGGGGCCCACGGCCTCGGGCAAGACGGCGCTTGCGGTGGACTGGTGCCGGCAGCTGGACACCGAGGTGATCAGCGTCGATTCGGCGCTGGTCTACCGCGGCCTGGACATCGGCTCGGCCAAGCCCGATGCCGCCACGCTGGCCCTGGCGCCTCACCACCTGGTGGACGTGCGCGACCCGCATGAAGTGTTCTCGGCCGCCGATTTCGCCCGCGAAGCGCTGCCGCCGATGCTGGCCCTGGCCGAACGGGGCCGGGTGCCATTGCTGGTCGGCGGCACCGGCCTGTATTTCAGCGCCTTGCTCGACGGCCTGTCGGAGCTGCCCGAAGCCGACCCCGGGGTCCGCGCCGGCATCATCGCCGAGGCGGCCGAACAGGGCTGGCCGGCGCTGCATGCGCAGATGGCGGCCACGGATCCGGCGGCCGGCGTAAGAATCAAACCCGGCGACAGCCAGAGGATCACCCGCGCCCTGGAGGTCTGGCGGCTCAGCGGCCGGCCGATCAGCGACTGGCAGCAGGCGGGCGAGCGCCGGCGGTTCCCGTTCCGGGTGCTGCGCCTGGTGCTGGCGCCCGCGGACCGCGCCGTACTGCATGCGCGCATCGAAAAACGCTTCGACCAGATGCTCGAACAGGGTTTCCTGGACGAAGTGCGGCGCCTGCGCGCCGACCCGCGCCTTCATCCCGACCTGCCGTCCATGCGCGCGGTGGGTTACCGGCAGGCCTGGGCACACCTTGAAGGGCACACGGATGCCCCCACGTTCAGGGAGCAGGCCATCGCCGCCACCCGGCAGCTGGCCAAGCGACAGCTCACCTGGCTGCGCGCGCGCACCGAAGCCCTGTGGGTGGATCCACAGGCTGAACGCGCCCTCGCGGACCAGCGCCTGGCGGCCTTCCTGGACCGCCCGGCCGGGCTCTAGCTGCTAGACTTCCGGGCATTCGCGGCCCCGGACCCTTTGGCCGCAAATCGCGCCCAGCTGGCGCGCCACAATAAGAAGACGGAGTCCAAAGATGTCCAAAGGCCAATCCCTCCAGGATCCCTTCCTGAACGCACTGCGCCGCGAGCGCATCCCTGTTTCGATCTACCTGGTCAACGGCATCAAGCTGCAGGGCACGATCGAAAGTTTCGACCAGTTCGTGGTTCTGCTGCGCAATACGGTCAGCCAGATGGTCTACAAGCACGCCATCTCCACCGTCGTTCCGGCGCGCAACGTGCGCATCGGACCGGGCGGCGCCCAGGCTGCGCCCGGCAATGACGACGAAGACGAAGCAGGCCCGGAAGATTGATCCACGTGACCTCTGATGTTTGAGCGTGCCCGCAAGGGCGAACGCGCCCTGCTGGTGCAGCCGCACCCGCCGGGCATGCAGGACCCGTCCCGCCTCGAGGAATTCACCGAACTGGCCCACTCGGCCGGTGCCACCGTGGTCGGCGTCGTGCCGGCGCGCGTGGAGCGGCCGAATCCGGCGTATTACATCGGCACCGGCAAGCTCGAGGAAGTGAAATCGGCCTGCGAGGCCACCGAAGCCGACCTGGTGCTGGTGAACGAACTGCTGTCGCCGGCCCAGGAACGCAACCTCGAACGCGTGCTCAAGCGCCGTGTCGTCGACCGCACCGGACTGATCCTCGACATCTTCGCCCAGCGCGCGGCCAGCCACGAAGGCAAGCTGCAGGTCGAACTGGCCCAGCTCAAGCACTGGGCCACGCGCCTTGTGCGCGGCTGGACCCATCTCGAACGCCAGCGCGGTGGCGCCATCGGCCTGCGCGGCCCGGGCGAAACCCAGCTCGAGCTCGACAAGCGCATGCTGCAGAAGAAGCTCGAATCGGTGCGCGCGCGCCTGGACAAGGTCGAAGTGCAGCGCACCCAGATGCGCCGGGCGCGCCTGCGCAACGACATCCCGCGCGTGGCCCTGGTCGGCTACACCAATGCCGGCAAGTCCACGCTCTTCAACATCCTGACCAATTCCGGCGTTTACGCCGACGACCGCCTGTTCGCCACGCTCGACCCGACCACGCGCCGGATCGAGGGCGTGGCGCCGCTGGTGCTGTCGGATACGGTCGGCTTCGTGCGCGACCTGCCGCATGAACTGGTCGCGGCCTTCCGCTCGACGCTTTCCGAGGCCCGCGACGCCGACCTGCTGCTGCACGTGGTGGACGCCGCCGACGAACTTCGCGACGAGCGCATCGGCCAGGTGGATGCGGTTCTGGCCGAAATCGGCGCCGGCGACATCCCCCAGGTGCTGGTTTTCAACAAGATAGACCGCATCGAAGGCGCCGTGCCCCGGCGCGATCCGGAGGTCGAAGGCCGTGAACGGGTCTGGCTGTCGGCCAAAACCGGTGAAGGCCTCGACGGCCTGCGCGACCTGCTGACCGACCGCTTCCTGGACCGCCGCGTGGCCGGCGAACTGGCCCTGGGGCCCGCCCAGGGCCGTCTGCGTGCCCGTCTTCACGAAGTCGGCGCCGTGAAGGCGGAGTCAAGCGACGAGGCCGGCTGGCGGCTCGAACTCGACCTGCCGCGCGCCGTCGCCGAACGCCTGGCGGCCGAGCCCGGAGGCGAATTGTTGTCCGCCCTCTTGCTTGTGGCCCCCGCCGCCCCTACCTACAATCCCGAGACCAACTGATGCGCGAGCAAGCAATGGCCTGGAACCAGCCTGGAAAAGGCAATCAAGATCCCTGGAAAGGCAAGGACCCCGGCAACGAGGTCGAAGCCTTCGTGAACCGCCTCAAGGGCATGTTCGGTGGTGGCGGCGGTGGCAACCGCGGCCGCGGCTCGAATTCGTCCGGCGGCTTCAATCCGGTGCCCTGGGTGATCGGACTGTTCGGCATCTGGCTGGTGTTCAACAGCTTCAAGCTGATGGACGAACGCCAGCGCGGCGTCGTGCTGCGCTTCGGCGAGTTCAACCGCATCATGATGCCGGGCCCGAACTTCAAGTGGCCCTGGCCCATCGAGTCCGTTTACGTCGTGCCGGCCACCGAAGTGGTTGAAATGACCGACCAGGTGCGCGTGCTGACCCAGGACGAGAACCTGATCGACATCAAGTTCAACGTGCAGTTCAGCCGTACCGACCCGCGCACCTTCCTGTTCGGCTCGGTCAATCCCGAGCAGACGCTCAAGGATTCGGCCGAAAGCGCCGTGCGCGAAGTGGTCGGCCGCAACACCATGGACACGGTGCTGTTCGACCGCGCCCAGCTGGTGATCGCGGCGCAGGAGCGCCTGCAGGAGTCGCTGAACTTCTACCAGACCGGCCTGACCGTCATCAATTTCAACCTGCAGGACGCGCGTCCGCCGGAAGAAGTGAAGCAGGCCTTCGACGATGCCATCGCTGCCCGCGAGGACAAGGACCGCATCCAGAACGAAGCCCGCGCCTATGCCAGCAAGGTGGTGCCGGAAGCCCGCGGTGTCGCCGCGCGCATGCGCACCGAGGCCGAGGGTTACCGCGCCCAGGCCATCGCGCGCGCCGAGGGTGATGCCGAACGCTTCACGCTTCTGGTGAACGAATACCGCCAGGCGCCGGAAGTCACCCGCAAGCGCCTGTACCTGGAAACCATGCAGGAAGTGCTGTCGGCCAATCCGAAGGTGATCGCCGGCGAGGACAACATCCTGTACCTGCCGCTGGGGGGCGAAACCAACCGCACCCGCATCCCGACCGAAGCGCCGGTGCTGCGCCTGCCGGCGACCCAGGCGGCGTCGGAGCCCGAGCCCGAAGCCCGCGACACCCGCCGCCAGGGAGGCCGCTGACATGAATCGTTTCACCGTGATCATCTTCGCCGTCATCGCCGCGCTGCTGGCGGCCATGGGCTCGATCTACGTCGTCAACGAAAGCCAGACGGCCATCGTGCTCAACCTTGGCCGCGTGGTGCGCGCCGACATCCAGCCCGGCCTGCACTTCAAGTGGCCGCTGGTGGAAGAAGTGCGCAAGTTCGACCAGCGCATCCTCTCGCTCGACGACCAGCCCGAACGTTACCTGACGTCCGAAAAGAAGGACGTCAGCGTCGACTTCTTCGTCAAGTGGCGCATCCAGGACGTGGCCACCTACTACCGCGCCGCCAGCGGCGGCAGCGAGGAAGCCGCGCGCCAGCGCCTGACCCCGATCGTCAAGAACGCCCTGCGCAACGAAATCAACCAGCGCACGCTGCAGGAAGTGGTGTCGGCGGGCCGTGCCGAGCTGTCCGGCGCCTTCCTCGAGAAGGTCAACGAAAGCGCCAGTTCACTGGGCGTGGAAGTGGTGGACGTGCGCATCAAGCGCATCAACCTGCCCGACGACAGCAACATCCTGACCACCGTCTACAGCCGCATGCGCACCGAGCGCACCCAGGTGGCCAACCAGCTGCGCGCCGAAGGCGTGGAGCTGAGCGAAACCATCCGTTCGGAAGCCGACCGCCAGCGCGTGGTCACCGTGGCCGAAGCCGAGCGCGACGCCCAGAAGCTGCGCGGTGAAGGCGACGCCCGCGCCGCCGAGATCGCCGCGGCGGCCTATGGCGGCGACCCGGAGTTCTACGCCTTCTATCGCAGCCTCGAGCTGTACCGCAACGCCATGGCCGACGGCCAGACGGTGCTGGTGCTGGACCCGGACTCCGAGTTCCTGCGTTACATGGAAAACAGCGGGCGCTGAGCCATGCCTGACCTCTGGGCGGCACTGTGCCTGGTCCTGGTGCTGGAGGGGCTGCTGCTGTTCGCGGCCCCGGGCGCCTGGAAGCGGGCCGTCGCCCAGCTGATGGAGATGGGCGACCGGCCCCTGCGCATCGCCGGGGCCGTGATGATCGGCCTGGGCCTGCTGGCCCTGCAGTGGGTCCGGGCCTGAATCCCGGCCCGGGCCAGGGGCCCTCCGGGCCGGGCTAGCCCCGGCCGGATAAAACGCGGATAATTTCCCAAAGCCGGGGCGACCTCCGGCTTTTTCCGTGTCTGGGCCCTGGCAAGCGGCCCGATACCGTCGCCCCGTCGCCAATCCTTATTCGGAGTGCAGGTCATGGGTCAGTCGGTCGTGGTGTTGGGTGCCCAGTGGGGCGACGAGGGCAAGGGCAAGATCGTCGACCTGCTCACCGAGGAAATCGGCGCGGTCGTGCGTTTCCAGGGCGGCCACAACGCCGGCCACACGCTGGTGATCAAGGGCAAGAAGACCGTTCTTCACCTGATCCCCTCGGGCATCCTGCGCGAAGGCGCGCTGTGCCTGATCGGCAACGGCGTGGTGCTCAGCCCGGCGGCCCTGCAGAAGGAAATCGCCCAGCTCGAGGAAAACGGCGTCGAAGTGCGTTCGCGCCTGAAGATCAGCCCGGCGACGCCGCTGATCATGCCGTACCACATCGCCCTGGACCAGGCGCGCGAAAAGGCCGCCGGTGGCAAGGCCATCGGCACCACCGGCCGCGGCATCGGCCCGGCCTACGAAGACAAGGTGGCGCGCCGCGGCATCCGCGTCGCCGACCTCAACTACCCCAAGGAACTCGCCGACAAGCTGCGCGAGACCATGGATTACCACAACTTCGTGCTGACCAAATACCTGGGCGTCGAAGCGGTGGACTTCCAGAAGACCCTCGACGACGCCCTGGAATTCGGCAAGTACGTCGACCCGATGAAGGCCGACGTCGCCGGCATCCTTCACGAGCTGCGCAAGCAGGGTAAGCGGGTGATGTTCGAAGGCGCGCAGGGCTCCCTGCTCGACATCGACCACGGCACCTATCCCTTCGTCACCTCGTCCAACACCACCGTCGGCGGCGCCATGGCCGGCACCGGCGTTGGCGCCGACGCCATCGACTACGTGCTGGGCATCGCCAAGGCTTATGCCACGCGCGTCGGCGGCGGCCCGTTCCCGACCGAGCTGCATGACGAGGTCGGCCAGGGCATCCGCGACCGCGGCCAGGAATACGGCGCCACCACCGGCCGCCCGCGCCGCTGCGGCTGGATGGACATCGTCGCGCTCAAGCGTGCGGTCGCCATCAACGGCATCACCGGCCTGTGCATCACCAAGCTCGACATCCTGGATGGGATGGAAAAGCTCAAGATCTGCATCGCCTACGAATACCGCGGCAAGCGCACCGAATACGCGCCGCTCGACGCCGCCGGCTGGGACGAGTGCACGCCGGTGTACCTGGAATTCCCGGGCTGGGACGAGTCCACCGCCGGCGTCACCGACTGGGACAAGCTGCCGCCCGCGGCCCGCGCCTACCTGCGTGCGCTCGAGGAACTCGCCGGCTGCCCGCTGGCCATCGTCAGCACCGGTCCGGGCCGCGAGTCCACGATCGTGCTCCAGGACCCTTACGCCTCCTGACCCGGCCGACCGGCGGAGCTGTGCAATGAAGACTCCCGCCGGGCTGCAGGCCCTGGTTGACGACGGCGTGGTCCACGCCGTGCTGCGCCAGCTCAAGAGTGGCAAGGAAGCCTCCGTTTTCGTCGTCCGCAGGGGCGACGAGATCCTGTGCGCAAAGGTCTACAAGGACCTGGGGCAGCGCAGCTTCCAGGCACGATCGTTGTACCAGGAAGGCCGCAAGGTCCGTGGCAGCCGCCAGGCGCGTGCCATGGACAAGGGCAGCAAGTTCGGCAAGAAGGAACTGGAGTCCGCCTGGAAGAACACCGAAGTGGATGCGCTCTACCAGCTGTCGGCGGCGAACGTGCGCGTGCCGCGGCCCCTGGGCTATTTCAACGGCGTGCTGATGATGGAGCTGATCGCCGACAGCGAGGGCCATAGCGCCCCGCGCCTGGGAGAGGTCGAGCTTGATGCCGAACAGGCGCGCGAATACTTCCGGTTCCTGGTGCGCCAGGTCGTGCGCATGCTCTGCGTCGGCGTCATCCATGGCGACCTCTCGGAATACAACGTGCTGGTGGATCCCCAGGGCCCGGTCATCATCGACCTGCCCCAGGCGGTCAGCGCCGCCGGCAACAACAATGCGCGGACCATGCTGCTGCGCGACGTGAACCGCCTGCGCACCGCCCTGGCCCGGTTCGCCCCCGATCTCGTGAACCTGCACTACGGCGAAGAGATGTGGGCGCTGTTCGAAAAGGGCGAACTGGGCCCGGAGACCGAACTCACCGGGGCGTTCACCTTCAGTGAGCACGATGCCGACCTTGACGCCGTGCTGATGTCGATCGAGGACGCCCGCCAGGAAGCCGTGATCCGGCAGCAGGGCAGGGAAGCGGCGGCGCAGGACGACTGACTAGGCGCGCTGGCCGCTCAGGAAGTGCAGGTGGCGTTCGTACTGGTCAAGCACGTCGTTGATGAGCGCGCCGCTTGACCAGCCCATCACGTCGTAGTCCTGGCCACCTTCGCTAAGGTGCACTTCGGCGCGGTAGTAGCGCAGCGTCGCAGCACGTTTCGCCCGGGGGTCGCCA
>NZ_CAXBJS010000114.1:0-8524 GCF_963976025.1 uncultured Arenimonas sp. | reverse complement strand
CGACGAAGTCGACGCCCATGCCGAACAGCACGCTCATGGTGCCGGCGTCGGAGACGAATTCGGCCAGGGCCAGCTTGCCGGCGTCGTGGGCCTTTTCCACGATCTCGCGCACCTGCTTCTGCACGTCCGGGTTCTTGCCCAGTTCGGTGATGAAGCTGCGGTCGATCTTCAGGATGGCCGGCTCGAAGTGGGTGAGCATCTGGAAGGAGTTCAGGCCGGTGCCGAACTGTTCCAGCGCGACCCGGCAGCCCAGCTTGGACACGGCCTTCTGGAAGGACTGCAGCGACTTGAGGTGGGTGAACACCTTCGATTCCGGGATCTGCAGCACCAGGCGCTCGCCGGCCACGCCGTGGGCCTTGAGCTGTTCGGCGATGTGCGTTTCCAGGCCACCTTCGACCAGCGAGGCCGGGGTGATCTTGACGAACAGGTTGGTGGTCTTGCCGGCCTTGGCGCGTTCGGCGATGACGCCGATGGCGTGGCCGATGACCCAGCGGTCGATGTCGTCGAGCAGGCCGTGTTCTTCGGCGATCGACAGGTAGGTGACCGGCGGGATGATTTCGCCGGCCGGGCCCTTCATGCGCAGGTAGACGTCGTAGTTTTCTTCCTCGGCGCCGGTCAGGCTGATGATCGGCTGGTAGTGCAGCACGAACTGGTCGCCGGCCAGGGCCTCGCGGATGCGCTGCACCCAGGCCTGGATGCGCTCTTCCTCGGCGCGGTCGCGCGCGGCCGGGTCGAAGATTTCGGTGCGGTTGCCGCCCATGCCTTCGCAGGACGCCAGGCACTGGCTGGACTTGGCCATCACCTGCGTGACCGAGGCGATGCGCTCGCCGATCTGCACGCCGCCGACGCTGACGCTGAGGTTCACCGAACGTTCGCCCAGCTCCAGGATGTGGTCCTTGAAGGCCTCGCGGATGCGGTCGGCCTGGGCCTGGCTATGGGTGTGGTCGTGGTCCTGGCACAGCACGGCGAAACCGTGGTCGCTCATGCGCGCCACCAGGGTGTGTTCGTCCAGCGCGCCCTTGAGCCGGTCGGCCACGCCCCGGATCAGGTCGTCGGCGGTGGCCAGGCCCACTTCGGCCAGCAGGTTCTCGTAGTGGTCGGGTTCGATCAGCAGCAGTGCCTGCTTGCCCTTGCCCTCGGTGGCGCGCATCACCGCGGCCTCGAGTTCGGTCATGAAGTGCTGGCGGTTGAACAGGCCGGTGAGCTGGTCGCGCTGGCGTAGCGAGTCGAGCTCGGCGACCATGTCGGCGTCCACGGTCTGCTGGCGGAAGACGATCTGCAGGCAGCTTTCGCCTTCGTAGGTGGCCGGGGTGAATTCCATCACCGCATCGAAGGTGCTGCCGTCGGTGCGCTGGGCCTGCAGTTCGAGCTGGCGCGGCGGTGCCTCGCCCTTGCTCATCTTCTTCAGGACCTGGCGGAAGTTGTCGGCGTGCTGGGGCGCGATCAGGTCGAGCACGGTCAGGCCTTCGATTTCCTCGAAGTCCTCGAAGCCGAACATTTCCAGGTAGGCGTCGTTGGCGCGGATGTGCATGCCTTCGTGCACGTAGGCGATCGGGTCGCGCGAGGAGGCGATGAGCGCGTCGCAGCGGCGTTCGGTTTCACGCAGCGCGGCTTCAAGATGGCGCAGGCCGCGGCGGGCCTGGAGCGCGGAGAACTCGGAGCGCACCACCGCCTGCATGTGTTCCGCGCGGCCGCGGATGGCGACGTCGCGGGTACCCGCGGCCAGGGCCGCCAGCGCCGTCTTTTCGTCCAGGGTGGTCACCGAGGCGATGACCGGGATGTCCTTGCCCGTGGCGGTGACGCGCTCGAGCACGGTGGCCAGCGGCAGGTAACCGGCTTCGAAGGCAGCAACGACGATGTCGATGCTCTGCTTGCCGAGTATTTCGACAAGCTCGTCCTCGGATTCAGGACGCTGCGGGCGCACTGCCATGCCGCCATTGCGCAGGTGGCTGATGATTTGTTCGGCGTCGTCCAGGCGGTCTTCCACCAGGAGCAAACGGATCACGGCATCCTGCTGTGCCATCCGGGGCACTCCTTTACGTATCAATGGCTTGCACGGGGGGATTGAGACAATACCAGAATGCCGGCGGGGGCAACATCCTGGACCTTGGGGGTACTCGTTTACAGCGGGGTCTTGGCGGGGGCCCCGGCCACTTCGCGCACCAGCCGGGGAACAAGGTAACCGGGCAGGCTCGCGGCCAGGCCCTCGTGCAGGGACCGGGCCAGTTCGTCGGAAACCTCGAAATGGGCGGTGCCGGCCACGCGGTCGAGCTGGTGCAGGTAATAGGGCAGCGCGCCGGCGGCGAACAGGCGCTCGGACAGGTCCGACAGGGCCGGCAGGGAGTCGTTGACCCCGCGCAGCAGCACCGCCTGGTTGAGCACCTGGGCACCGGTGGCGCGCAGGCGGGCCAGGGCGGCGGCGACCGAGTCGTCGATTTCGTTGCCGTGGTTGGCGTGGATGACCACCACCACCGGCCAGGGCAGGCCGGACAGCCAGGCCAGCAGTTGATCGTCCACGCGTTCGGGCAGCACCACCGGCAGACGGGTGTGCAGGCGCAGCCGGCGCACGTGCGGCAGGCCGGCCAGGGCCTGGGTGAACTCGGCCAGCTTGGCCGTGGACAGCGACAGCGGGTCGCCGCCCGACAGCAGGACCTCGCTGACGCTGGTGTCGGCGGCGAGGTAGTCCAGGGCCTCGCGCCAGCCGGCCGCGGCCGCGGTCTGTTCGGCGTAGGGGTAGTGCCGGCGGAAGCAGTAGCGGCAGTGGATGGCGCAGCTGCCGGTAGCCACCAGCAGCACCCGGCCGCGGTATTTGTGGATCACCCCGGTGCCGCCGCCGGCGGCCAGGTCGCCGACCGCGTCCAGGTCGAAGCCGGGCACCTGGCGGTCTTCATCGTCGAGCGGCAGGACCTGGCGCAGCAGGGGGTCGTGGGGGTCGCCGCGGCACATCCGGTCGACGAATCCACGGGGGACCCTCAGCGGGAATTGCCTGGCGGCCCCCGGCGACACGCGCGCCGCCAGGTCTTCCAGGCCCAGCAGGTTCAGCAGTTCGGCGGGGTCGCGGACGGCGTCGCGCCACAGCTGCTGCCACCGCCCCGGTGGGGCGGGCGGTTCAGGCTGCAGGGCAGGGGCGGGGGCGGTTATCATAGGCGGCTACACCCATTGTAACCGCGACACTCAGGAGCTACGCATGGCCAGCTATGGCATGAACGACGTCAAGAACGGCATGAAGATCATCGTCAACGGCGAGCCGTGCGTGATCACCGACACCGAGTACGTCAAGCCGGGCAAGGGCCAGGCCTTCACCCGCATCAAGTACCGCTTCATCAAGTCCGGCCGCACGGTCGAGCTGACCATGAAGGCTACCGACAGCCTCGAGGCCGCCGACGTCGTCGATACCGACATGCGTTTCCTGTACGCGGACGGCGAGTTCTGGCACTTCATGGACCCCGACACCTTCGAGCAGGTGCAGTGCGACGAGGCCGGCATCGGCGAGACGAAGAACTACCTCAAGGGCGAGGAAGACTGCGTCGTCACCCTGTGGAACGGCACGCCGATTTCCGTGCAGGCGCCGAACTTCGTCGAGCTCAAGATCGTTGAAACCGATCCGGGCGTGCGCGGCGACACCTCGGGTGGCGGCGGCAAGCCGGCCAAGCTCGAGACCGGCGCCGTGGTCCGCGTGCCGCTGTTCGTCAACCAGGACGAAATCATCAAGGTGGACACCCGCTCCGGCGAGTACGTCTCCCGGGTCAAGTGACCTGATGACCACGAGCACCGCGCCGCAGGCCTGCGACCTGCTGATCGAAGCCGGCTGGGTGGTCCCGGTCGAGCCTGCGGGCGTGGTGCTTGAAGACCACGCCGTTGCCATCGGCGACGGCCGCATCCTGGCCGTGCTGCCGCGCGAACAGGCGCGGGCACGCTTCAGCGCTGCCGAGGTGGTGTCGCGGCCCGAGGCCGCGCTCATGCCCGGCCTGGTCAACAGCCACTGCCACAACCCGATGACGCTGCTGCGCGGCGTCGCCGACGACCTGCCGCTGATGGTGTGGCTGCAGGAACACATCTGGCCGGTCGAAGGCCAGGTGATCGGACCGGAGTTCGTCGCCGACGGCATCGAGCTGGCCGTGGCCGAGATGCTGCGCGGTGGCACCACCGCCTGCGCCGAGAACTACTTCTTCCCCGACGTGCAGGCCAGCACCTATTCGCGACTGGGCTTTCGCGCCCTGGTCGGCATTCCGGTCATTGATTTCCCGACCGCCTGGGCCCGCACCCAGGACGAATATTTCGACAAGGGCCTGGAAGTGCACGACAACTGGCGGCGCGATCCGCTGGTGTCACTGTGTTTCGTGCCGCATGCGCCGTACACGGTCAACGACGCGGCCTTCGAACGCATCCGCATGCTGGCCGACCAGCTCGACCTGGTCGTGCACTGCCACACCCACGAAACCGCGCAGGAAAACACCGACGCCATGAAGGCGCACGGCATGCGCCAGCTGGCCCGGCTCGACCGCCTGGGCCTGGTCAACGACCGCCTGATGGCCGTGCACATGACCGACCTCACCGACGCCGAGATCGCCCTGTGCGCCGAGCGCGGCGTGTCGGTGGTGCACTGCCCGGAATCGAACCTCAAGCTGGCCTCGGGGTTCTGTCCCGTGGCGAAGCTGCAGAAAGCCGGCGTCAACCTCGGCATCGCCACCGACGGCTGCGCCAGCAACAACGACCTGGACATGTTCGGCGAGATGCGCACCGCGGCCCTGCTGGCCAAGGGCGTGTCGGGCGACCCCTCGGCGCTGGACGCCGCCAGCGCGCTGCGCGCCGCCACGCTGGGCAGCGCCCGCGCCATGGGCCTGGGCGAGCGCATCGGTTCGATCGAGCCGGGCAAGCTGGCCGACCTGGTCTGCGTCGATCTGTCGCCGCTGGAAACCCAGCCGCTGCACAACGTCATTTCCCAGCTGGTCTACGCCACCGGTCGCCAGCAGGTGTCCGATGTCTGGATCGCCGGCAGGGCGCGCCTGGCCGGCGGCAAGCTGCTGGACATGGACACCGACGCCATCCGCGCCAAGGCCCGGCGCTGGCGCGAGCGCATCGCCGGCCTGCGGGGTGGGGCATGAACACCGCCAGCGCCAACGTCAGCCAGGCCGAGCTCGACAAGTTCGGCGCCCTGGCGCGCCGCTGGTGGGACCCGCAGGGTCCGCAGCGGCCGCTGCATGAACTCAACCCGGCGCGCCTTGGTTATGTCGCCGGGCGCGTGTCGCTCGCCGGCGCCCGCGTGCTGGACGTCGGCTGCGGCGGCCTGCTCAGCGAGGCCATGGCCGCGTCGGGCGCCCGCGTCACCGCGCTCGACCTGGCGCCGGAGCTGATCGAAGTCGCCCGCCTGCACCTGCTCGAGTCCGGCCTGGACGTCGATTACCGCCTGCAGTCGGTGGAATCGCTGGCCGAAGAGGCACCCGGCAGCTTCGACGCCATCACCTGCATGGAAATGCTTGAACACGTGCCCGACCCTGGCTCGGTGCTGCGCGCCTGCGCCAGGCTGCTCAAGCCCGGCGGCGTGCTGCTGCTGTCCACGCTCAACCGCACGCCGGCCGCGTTTGCGCTGGCCATCGTCGGCGCCGAATACATAGCCCGGCTGCTGCCGCGTGGCACCCACGACTACAAACAGTTCATCAAGCCGTCCGAGCTGGGCGCCTGGCTGCGCGCGGCCGACCTGCAGCTGCAGGATGTGTCGGGCCTGGCCTACGACCCGCTGCGCCGCAAGGCCTGGGTCGGCGGCCCGACCGCGGTGAATTACCTCGCCAGCGCGGTGAAACCCGGATGAGCAACACGCCCGCGGTCGTGCTGTTCGACCTCGACGGCACCCTGGTGGACAGCGCCCCGGACCTGGCGCAGGCCGCCAACCGGGTGCTGGCCGACCACGGCCGCGCGCCGGTGGCCTACGAACGCCTTCGCCAGGTGGTTTCCAAGGGCGGCCGCGCCATGTTGGCGGTGTCCTTCCCCGACCTGAGCGACGAGCAGCGCGAGCCGCTGCTGCCGGTGTTCCTGCGTTATTACGGCGAGGCCCTGGCCGAGCACAGCACGCTCTTCGACGGTGTCGAAACCCTGCTGGCGGCGCTGGACGCACGCGGCGTGCGCTGGGGCATCGTCACCAACAAACCCGAGGGCCTGGCCCGCGGCGTCGTCGAAGGTTTCGGCTGGCGCCAGCGCTGCGCCGTGCTCGTGGGCGGCGACACCCTGCCCACGCGCAAGCCCGACCCGGCGCCGCTGCTGCACGCCTGCGTGCAGCTGGGCGTTGCGCCCGGCGATGCCCTCTACGTCGGCGACGACCTGCGCGACGTCCAGGCCGCCAAGGCCGCCGGCATGCCCTGCGTGGCCGCCCTGTGGGGTTACCGCGAGGACGGCGACGACCCGCTGCGCTGGCAGGCCGAGTTCGTCGCCGCCCACGCCAGCGGGGTGCTGGAGCACCTGCCGTGAACGCGCCGCGCGGCGAGGCCATCGAACACTTCGTCGCCAAGTGGCAGCGGCGCGAGCCGGAAATGGCCCAGGCCGAAGTGTTCTGCCCGCCGGCGCAGCGCCCGCGCTACCGCGCCTGGGGCAGCCTGCTGCACGAACTGCGCGAGGCCGCCTTCGAACTCAGCGACGCCCGCGTGGCGGAAGTCAAAAGCCAGTGGTGGGCCGAAGAACTGCTGGGCCTGGCCGAGGGTCGCAGCCGGCACCCGGTGACCGCGCCGCTGGCCGGCACGCCCGCCGACTGGCCGGCCCTGGTGCACGCCCTGGTTGAACTGCCGGCGACACTGGTGCGTCCCGGCGACACCGCGGCGGCGCTGAAGCGATTCGATGTGCTCGCCGCTGCGATTGCCCGCACCGAAGCGCAGCTGTTCGACACCGCGCCTGGCCCGCGCGACGCCGACGCGGTGGCCGTGCACCTGCTGCTGCACCGCCTGCCCGAAGGCCTGGCCGCCGAAGACCAGGCCGGCCTGCCGATGAACCTGCTGGCCCGCCATGGCCTCACCGCCGCCCAGGTGGCGGCCGGGCAGGGCGAGCCCCTGCTGCGCGACTGGGCCGGCGAACTGCTGGCCGCGCTGCCGCCGGCGTCGGCCCACCCCGGCCTGTTCCGGCGCCTGCGCGGCGGTTTCGACCGGGCCCGGCTGGCGCGCCTGGCCGCCGGCCGCGGCTTCGACCCGCCCGGACCCTTCACCACCCTGCTGCGCGCCTGGCGCCTGGCCCGGCGCGGCTGAGATGCAACGTTGCGTCCCGATGCACCGACCGGCCGCGTGACTTGACGTAGCCTGCACTGCCCCCCACCTAGCTTGTCTGCGACACCGATCAGGAGAGCCACCTTGGCCCCCAGCAACTTCGAAAACACCGCCCGCGTCCTGCCCGACGTGGCCAATCAGCCCCGCAGCGCCCTCGCAGGCGCGCTCGATTGGGTGGGCATGGGCGAAATCGAGATGCCGGTGAGCCTGCAGGGCGAAAGCGGCCGCCAGGCCAGCACCGCCGCCCGCGTGAACGCCTTCGTCAACCTGACCCAGCCGGACGTGCGCGGCATCCACATGTCGCGCCTGTACCTGCACGTGGACAAGCTGCTTTCCAGCGAACCGGCGACGCCGGCCTCGCTGCGCCGGCTGCTGAAGGAGTTCCTGGACTCGCACGCCGGTCTTTCCGACCGGGCGATGGTCAGCCTGCGCTTCGAACACATGGTCCGGCGCCCGGCACTGGCCAGCGACAACAGCGGCTGGAAGGCCTATCCGGTGACCATCACCGCGGTGATGGACCGCGGCCATTTCGCGCTGGAGCTGGGCGTGTCGGTGGCGTATTCGAGCACCTGCCCGTGTTCGGCGGCGCTGGCGCGCCAGCTTATCCAGGAACAGTTCGAAGCCGACTTCGCCGCCGGCAAGCCGCTTGATCGCGAGGCCGTGCTTGCCTGGCTGGGCACCGAGCAGGGCATCCGCGCCACCCCGCACAGCCAGCGCAGCCATGCCGACGTGAAGCTGCGCCTGGTGCCGTCTTTCCAGGACTTCCCGATCATCGAAGTCATCGACCGCATCGAAGCGGCGCTCAAGACCCCGGTGCAGACGGCTGTAAAGCGCGTGGACGAACAGGCCTTCGCCCTGCTCAACGGCCAGAACCTGATGTTCTGCGAAGACGCCGCCCGCCGCATGAAGGCTGCCCTGCAGGACGACGAGCGCATTGCCGATTTCTGGCTGCGCGCCTCGCATCTTGAAAGCCTGCACCCGCACGACGCCGTGGCCGTGGTCACCAAGGGCGTGGCGGGTGGTTATTCGGCCCTGCCCGAAGGCCTGGCGCCGCGCTGAGCCAGCGCCTGCCGCCGCCTGGACGCTAGTTGCAGTCCAGGCCGGTGGTGCGGCCCAGGCGCTCGAGCGTGAGCACCTGGGTGCCGTCGGCGCCTTCAAGCTCGGCCACGGCGATTTCGCAGCTCACCCAGGTAATGCGGGCCTGGCCCCAGGTCGGCCGCTGGATCGCGTTCGGATCGAGGCCGTTGAAGCGTCCGCCGCGGGTTTCGTAAAGCTCGAAC
>NZ_CAXBJS010000113.1:0-8566 GCF_963976025.1 uncultured Arenimonas sp. | reverse complement strand
ACGCCGACCCGGCGCACGATTTCGTGGCCCAGGGCGCAGGCCAGCACGGTGCCGCCCAGCACGGCGCCGGCTTCCACCCACACCGGCAGCCCGCGCGGCACCAGCCAGTAGGCCAGCAGCACCATGGCGCTCTGGTGGATCACGTACCAGGGGTAGACCGCCTCGGTGGCGTAGGGCAACCAGCGCAACGGTCGGTTGAGCAGGTGGTGGCCCCAGGCCAGGATCGCCAGCAGCGTGGTCCATGCATACAGGCCGCGCAGGCAACGTATCGCCGCCAGGGCCAGGTCGCCGAATTCAATGTCCGAACGCAGCAGGGGCAGGTAAACCAGTCCCATCACCACCGCGGCCACCAGCAGCGGCCGGCGCAGGCGCAGCAGCTCGGTCCAGAAGGCCTCGCTGCGCGCCAGCAGGTAACCCAGCAGGAAAACGGTGAAATATTCGGCGTGCCGGTACCAGTCGCTGACCAGGTCGCGTTCGGCATCGCCGAAGGGCTGCAGCAGGGTGTTCATGTAAAGGCCCAGCAGGGCCGCCGGCACCAGCACCAGCCAGGCGCCCCGCAGCCCGCCCAGCCAGGCGGCGAACGCCTGCCCGGCGCGGCTGCGCAGCAGTGGCAGCAGGAGCACCAGCACCAGCGTGTAGGTCCACAGGTAGGCCAGGTACCACAGGTGGTTCCAGGTGAAGCCGTATTCGGCGCCGGCGAAGCCGCCCTCGGGCCAGGGCTGCAGCTGCAGGTAACGCGCCATGAAAGCAGGGAAGCCCGGCTCGACCACGCCGTTCGCCACCGCCTCGCAGTAGGCCTGCACCGGCACGATGGCGGCCATGCCGAACAGCAGCGGCAGCAGCAGCCGCCAGGTGCGCAGCGCCACGAAGCGCCCCGGCTGCCGCTCGGGCTGGAACAGGCCGATGGCCAGCCCCGAGAGCAGGAAGATCAGGTCCATGCGCCAGCGGTTCATGGCGATCATCGGCCACTGCAGCCATTCGTAGGTATGGCCGGACTTGAGGTGGAAACCCCACTCGGCCACGTAGACCATGCCGCCGTGGTAGGCGATCAGCAGGGCGAAGGCGATGACGCGCAGGGCGTCGATGTCGTAGCGGCGTTGCACGGGCGACTCCGTTGTCTGGTGATGACGGGGCCAGACTGGGCCGCGGCGCCGGCCGCCACCAGCGCCAAGTGACGCCCGGCGGGGCCACAGGGACCAATTGCGGGAACCAGGGACGAATGGGGGCGGCTTCCGCGCCGCCCCTTGCCTAGAATGTGCCGATGCCCGCCGCCACTCCCCCGCCGACCACCTACGACCGCTACCGGCCCTACCGCCGCTGGGTCGAATGGGGCGCCTGGATCCTGCTGATCCTGCTGGGCGCGGCCAGCGAAACCATGGTGGTGGGCATGGAGCTGCGCCGGGCCGGCCTGCCGCACCACCCGATGGAACCCGCGGTCTGGGAGTGGTCAAGCCACCTGGTCCTGCTGGCCCTGGTGCCCGGCATCGCCTGGTACACCCGGCGCTTTCCCCTGCACCTGGACACCTGGGCGCGCGTGCTGCCGGCGTGGCTGCTGGGCAGCCTTGTGTTTTGCGTGCTGCACGTGGCCGGCATGGTGGCGCTGCGCGAGGCCGTCTATGCCTGGGCCGGCGCCGACTACGACTTCGGCAACTGGGGCCGGCAGTTGCTTTACGAGTACCTCAAGGACGGCCGCACCTTCCTGCAGTTCGCCCTGGTGATGGAGGGCTACCGGTTCCTGGTGCGACGCCTGCAGGGCGAAGCGCGGCTGCTCGATGCGCCCGACGATGCGTCGCCGGATGCGCCGGTCGAACGCCCCGAACGTTTCCTGGTGCGCAAGCTTGGCCGCGAATTCCTGGTCGCCGCCAACGACATCGAGGCCCTGCAGGCCTCGCGCAACTACGTGAACCTGCGCGTGCGCGGCCGCGAATACCCGCTGCGCACGACCATCTCGGCGATCGAGGGGCGACTGGACCCGGCGCGCTTCCAGCGCGTGCACCGCAGCCACATCGTCAACCTCGACCAGGTGGCCAGCATCGAACCGCTGGACACCGGCGACGCCCGCATCCACCTGCACGACGGCAGCACCCTGCCCTGCAGCCGCCGCTACCGCGCCGACCTGAAGGACCGGCTCGGCGCCGCATCGTGACGGCGCCCCGCAAGATCGTGCACGTGGACATGGACGCGTTCTACGCGTCGGTGGAACAGCGCGACGACCCCTCGCTGCGCGGGCGCCCGGTGGTGGTGGCCTGGCGCGGGGCGCGTTCGGTGGTCTGCGCGGCCAGCTACGAGGCGCGCAAGTTCGGCGTGCGCTCGGCAATGCCGGCGCTGCGGGCGGAAAAACTTTGCCCGCAGGCGGTGTTCGTGCCGCCCGATTTCGTGCGCTACAAGGCGGTGTCGCGGCAGGTGCGGGAAATCTTCGCGCGCCACACCGACCTGGTGGAACCGCTGTCGCTGGACGAGGCCTACCTGGACGTCACCGAAAACAAGCTGGGCCTGGCGAGCGCCACCGCGGTGGCCGAATCCGTGCGCGCCCAGATCCGCGAAGAAACCTCGCTGACGGCTTCCGCCGGCGTCGCGCCCAACAAGTTCCTGGCCAAGATCGCCAGCGACTGGCGCAAGCCCGACGGCATCTACGTGGTCAAGCCGGCGATGGTGGCCGACTTCCTGGCGCCGCTGCCGGTGGGCAAGATCCCGGGCGTGGGCAAGGTGATGGAAGGCAAGCTGGCGGCGCTGGGCATCCGCACGGTTGGCCAGCTGCGCAGTTTTGGCGGCGACGGCCTGGAAGCCCGGTTCGGACGCTGGGGCCGGCGCCTGCACGAGCTTTCGCTCGGCATCGACGAGCACCCGGTGCAAAGCGAACGCGCCACCACCCAGGTGTCGGCCGAGGACACCTTCGAAACCGACCTGCCGCTGGAACAGACCGGCGACGCCATCTTGCGCCTGGCCGCCAAGGCCTGGGCCGCGGCCCGTCGTGAAACCGAACGCAGCCCACGCACCATCGTGCTCAAGCTCAAGACGGCGGACTTCCGCATCCTCACCCGCAGCCTGACCCCGGCCGTGATGCCCGGCACGCTGGAGGAGTTCACGACGCTCGCGCTGGAACTTCGCCAGCGCGTGGACCTGCCGGCGCGCACACGCTACCGGCTGGTGGGGGTGGGCCTGGCCAATTTCCGCGGCCACGACGAAGCGCCGCCGCAGCCGGGCCTGTTCGATGGCGAGCAGGGCGCCGAAGACTGAAACAGGACGGGCGGCCTTGCGGCCGCCCGTCGGGGAACTACCTGGCCGGATGGCTCAGTAGTACAGGTCGTAAAGCACGTCCAGCACCAGGCCGGTGGCCAGGGCTACGAGCACCACGTCGCGGTCGGAACGAACCCAGCGGTAGCCGTAGGGCGGCGGCGGCAGGCGGTAGGCGTGGTAATCCACGTAGTACGGGCGGCCGTAATAGGCCGGCGGCATGCGGTGGCCGACGTTCCAGCGCACGTGACGATAGCCCGACGGATACACATAGCGCGCCGGGGCGCGATAGCGGTGCTCGGGGCGCCACTGGTAACCGCGCCAGCGGCGGTCGTCGTGACGCACGTAGCGGTGGTTGTCGCGGCGGTCATCGCGCCAGTCACGGCGGTCGTCCCGGCGGTCGTGGCGCCAGTCGCGGCGGTCATCCCGGCGGTCGTGTCGGTCGTCGCGGCGGTCGGCCCGCCAGTCGCGGCGATCGTCGCGACGGTCGTGGCGATCATCGCGGCGATCGGCACGCCAATCACGGCGGTCGTCCCGGCGGTCCTCGCGGTTCCCGCGGCGATCCTCGCGACGGTCTTCGCGGCGATCCACGCGCATGGGGCCCTTGTTGTCCTGGGCGGCCGCACCGGCGACAACGCGGGCGCGCACGTCCTGTGCAGCCGCCGGCATCACCGTGGCACCCGCCAGCAGGACGACCATCGAAACCATCAGTACTCTTTTCATGTTCGGATCCCTCGGGCTGCGGAGTGCGGGCGGCCGGGGCCGTCCACGGGGCGAATGATTGTGTCCGCGGCGCTGAATTGCCCTTGAATCCGCCGTTCGCCCTGCGTGAAGGCCAGCCGTCCGTTCAGCCGGATGAACGCCGGGCCAGCTCGGCTAGAATGGCTGAAAACCAACCGGGAGCCGCCATGCCTTCGTTCGACGTCGTGTCCGAAGTGGACAAACATGAACTGACCAACGCCGTTGACACCGCCAACCGCGAGCTCGGCAACCGCTTCGATTTCAAGGGCCAGGACGCCAGCTTCGAGCTTGACGGCTTCGTGGTCACGCAGAAGGCGCCCAGCGATTTCCAGCTCAAGCAGATGCTCGACATCCTGCGCGCCCGGCTGATCGCACGCGGCATCGACATCCGCTGCCTGGACGAGGGCGAACCGGAGATCAACCTGGCCCAGGCGCGCCAGAAGATCACCGTCAAGCAGGGCATCGAACAGAAGCTGGCCAAGAAGATCGTCGCCACGCTCAAGGAAGCCAAGATCAAGGTCGAAGCGCAGATCAACGGCGACAAGCTGCGCGTGTCGGGCAAGAAGCGCGACGACCTGCAGGAAGCGATGGCGCTGCTGAAGAAGTCGGACCTGGAAATCCCGCTGCAGTTCGACAACTTCCGCGACTGACGAAAATCCGGACCCTCTGTAGGAGCGCCTTCAGGCGCGAATCCCTTCTTTGCCAGAGGCAAAGTCAAAAAGATTCGCGCCTGAAGGCGCTCCTACAACGTGGTGTCGAAGAGTTTGGCGCGGTCGGCGTCGCCGAGCAGCCGCCACCCCCCCGGCGCCAGCCCGTCCAGATCCAGCCCACCCAGCCGGTGCCGGTGCAGGCTGTGCACGTGGTTGCCGACCGCCGCGAACATGCGGCGGATCTGGTGGTAGCGACCTTCGACCAGGGTGACCCGGGCGCGGCGCGGTTCCAGTATTTCGAGTCCGGCGGGCGCCAGCGGCGTTTTCTCGGATTCCAGCATCAGCGTGCCGCTGGCGAACGTGGCCGCCTCGTCGCCGCGCAGGTCCTGGTCCAGCACCGCGTCGTAGATCTTGGGCAGCATCGCCTTGGGCGAAGTGATCCGATGCAGCAGCGCGCCGTCGTCGGTCATCAGCAGTAGGCCCGAGGTGTCGCGGTCGAGCCGCCCGACCGTCGACAGGATCGGATTTCGCAGCCGGAAGCGGGGCGGCAGCAGGTCGTAGACCACGCGCCCCGGGTCCTTGGTCGAACAGGTGTAACCCACCGGCTTGTGCAACAACAGCAGCAGCCCCTGGGGCGGGTCCAGCGGCTCGCCGTCCACGCGCACGTCGGCATGTTCCACCGCGTCGTCGGCGTACAGCACCTCGCCGGCGGCGTCGGTGATGCGGCCTTCGCGGAACATCAGCGCCACCTGCTTGCGGCTGCCGTAACCCAGGTTGGCGATCAGCTTGACCAGTTTCATGCGCCCGCCTTCACCGCGTGGATGACCTTGAATCCGCCGGCGTCGGCGAGCTTGCTCACTTCCCCGAAACCACGCGCCAGCGCCTGTTCGTAGGGTAGGTGGCGATTGGCCACCAGGCACAGGCGGCCGCCGGGCCGCAGCGCCTGGGCCGCAACGCCGATGAAGGCCTGGCCCAGTTCGGGCTGGTCGGCGCGGCCCTGGTGGAAGGGCGGGTTGGACACGATGAAGTCGTAGCGGCGCGGCAGGCCGGCGGTGACGTCGTGCCAGTGCAGGCCGGGCGTGAAGCGCCGGCCCGCCAGGTTGATGCGCGCCAGCGCCAGCGCGCGGGCCTCGGCTTCGTAGAGGTCGAGCGCGGTGACGCCCGGGCAGCGGTCCATCACCTCGGCCGCGAGGTAACCCCAGCCGGCGCCCAGGTCGGCACCCTCGCCCGCCAGGTCGGTGGGCAGGTTGGCCGCCAGCAGCGCCGACGCGGCGTCGATGCGGTCCCAGGCGAACAGGCCCGGCCGGCTCCGGAAGCGGCCATCGAGGATCGGCCGCGGCGCATCGAGCTCACGCCATTGGGCCAGCAGCGCGCTGTCCACGGAGTCACCCAGGGGCGTGGTCCAGACGGCGCGGCAATGGTTCTTTCCCAGCACGTGCACCGAACCGGTCAGGCGCTCGAGGTCGTCCTGCATCGAACGCGCGCCCTCCTTGTTGGCCGCGCAGGCCAGCACCACGCCGCCGTGGCCGGCCTGGTCCACCGCACGCGCCAGCAGCGCCCGGGACTCGTCGCGCTGGCGCGGCGCCAGCAGCATCACCAGCCCGAAGCGGCCGGTGTTGGATTCCGAGACCGCGAACCCGTCCCTGTCCAGCGCGTCCGCCCAAGGCTTGAAGCCCTGCTCGCACACCGGCCGGTGCCGGCGCGCGGCGTTGAGCGCCGGGCCCGTGCGCGCGCGCAGGAACAGGCAGCCGCCCGGCGCCGGCCATTCCAGCGCGCCGGAGGCCAGGGGCAGCAACAAGGTGTCGAGCGCGGGATCGGCAATCACGCGGCAAGTCTAACCCGCGGGCTTCAGGCGTCGGCGGCGATGCGGTCGCGGCCGGCGTCCTTGGCGGCATAAAGCGCGCTGTCCACCGCGCGGTAAAGACCGTCGGCATCGCCGTGCCGGTCCGGGTCGAAGCGGCCCAGGCCGATGCTGGCGGTCACCAGCATCGGCCGGCCGTCCAGCACCAGGGGCGAGGCGACCAGGCTGGCGCGCAGGCGTTCGGCGGCGCGCCGGGCCTCGTCCTCGCCGGCTTCCATCAACACGCCGAACTCTTCGCCGCCGAGGCGCGCAAGCAGGCACAGCGGCGGAGTGAACACCTGCTGCAGGCGGTCGGCCAGCGCCTGCAGGCAGGCGTCGCCGACGGCATGGCCGTAACGGTCGTTGACGTGCTTGAAGTGGTCGACGTCGAGGATCAGCAGGCAAAATCCCTCGCCACCCTCGCGCGCCCGGGTCGCCAGCGCGTCGAGTCGTTCGCTGAAATGGCGGCGGTTGCAGACGCCGGTCAGCGGGTCGGTGCGGCTGAGTCCTTCATACAGGTCGCGCTGTTCGCGCAGGGCGATGTCCAGGTCAAGACGGCGCCGGTATTCGACGTGCGTGCGCAGCAGCGCGCCCACCAGGTACACGGCGTAGAAGGTCATGGCCACCGCCAGCGCGCGCTGGTCCTGGTCCAGCCACAGGATCACCAGGGTCGGCAGGAACAGCGCGGTGGCGCCGACCACGGCGAAGGAGCGCACCGTCGTATAGACGTTCACGAATACGGTGGCGTAACCGATGGTGGCGATCAGCGAGACCATGCGCACCTCGGCCCCAAAACGCGGGTCGAGCAGCATCCAGCCCTGCACGCCCGACCAGGCCAGCGGCGCCAGCGGCAGCACCAGCGCATAGCGCCTGAGCCAGCGGCGGTTGGCCGCGGCGTCTTCGGCCGGCGGTGGCCGCATGGCCAGGCGCAGCAGGCCCAGCACCAGGAACGCCATCGCCATGGCCAGCGTCGGCAGCGGCGCGAACTGCTGCGCGCCGGCCAGCCAGGCCACCACGGCCCAGCCGAACAGGTACAGGAAACCCGCCAGCTTCGAACGCTCGTAGCTGTCGTGCACCACCTGGGCCAGGCGCCAGGCCTGGCGGTCCTTGCTGGACGTGGCCGGCAGGACCGGGCTCAGGCCTTCCATTCCAGCGCCCGGTGGTCGAAGCCCTGGGCCAGGCGTGGTTTGACGATCTCGAAAAACGGCGAGACGTCGAAGTCGCGCGGCACGTACAGGCTGTGGTGGCGGATATGCAGGATTTCCCGGCGCGCGCGCTGGCCGCCGGCGGTGGTGGCGTCCACGCGCTGAATCTCGGGCAGGATCGGGTAGCGGATCGATTCGAAGGCCTGGGCCAGCAGGGTCGAACAGATCGCCTTGGTCGGCTCGCCGCTGCCCAGCGCCAGCAGCTGGCGTTTCATCGAACCGGGCACCGGCGGCGTGCGCACCAGGTAACGGGCCAGGTCGAAGATGTTCTTCAGGTCGTAGGTGATGCCCTTGCGGTCGAGCATGAAGCGCACCAGCGCGTCGATCTCCTCGTCCGACAGCCCCACCGGCCGGCAGATGCGCGCGTGCAGGCCGGCGAAGGTGGACAACGGAATGGTGCGCACGCCTTCGACCACGTCCACGTCCACGAAGATGCGCGGTTCGTCGCCTTCCGCGGCCGGGCCCAGGGTGTCGCCGATGCACAGGGCCGCATGCGACCAGGTCGACTGCGTGAGGTACTTGATGGCCGTGGCGAATCGGCTGCTGCCCTCGACCAGCAGCACGTCGCCCTTGCGCAGGGTCGCGGCGAGCAGCCGCGGCGGGCTGGTGGGCAGGTGGCTGCTTCGTTCGCGCGGCTTGGCCAGGAATGCAGCCAGCCGGCGCCCGATGGCTCGGAGCGGCGACATGCGCCGAAGCCTAGCGCATGCCCCCGCCGCTGGGCAGCCTTCAGCCGGCCGGGCGCTGGGCCGCCAGCAGTTCGCGCAGCTGGCCCAGCTTGGCCTTCACACGGACCGCGTGGTCCGGCCCCATGCGCCAGAGCGCCTTGTGGCCGATCGAGGCCTGTTCCAGGCGCGGGTCGGCGAAGGCCCAGCGCGGCCGGCCTTCCACGGGCACCA
>NZ_CAXBJS010000112.1:0-8698 GCF_963976025.1 uncultured Arenimonas sp. | reverse complement strand
TGCCAAAGGCAAAGTCAAAAGATTCGCGCCTGAAGGCGCTCCTACAACATGCGTCAGACCAGCTTGATCTCCCGCAAGCGCTCCATCAGGTACTCGTGCCCGGTGATCGGCTCCGGGTAGCGGTCCGGATTTTCCGCGCTGATGCACATCGGCAGCGTCTTGATCAGGAAGTCCGGATTCGGGTGCAGGAAGTACGGCGTCGAATAACGCGGCTTGCGCGCCTCGTCGCCCGGCGGGTTCACCACGCGGTGCGTGGTCGAGGGGTACACGTGGTTGGAAAGGCGCTGCAGCATGTCGCCGATGTTCACCACGATGGTGTCCTGGTCGGCCGTGAACGGCACCCACTCACCCTTGCGCGACAGCACTTCCAGGCCGGCGGCGCTGGCGCCCACCAGCAGGGTGATGAAGTTGATGTCCTCGTGCGCGCCGGCGCGGACGTTGGGCACGTCGGGCGCGGTGATCGGCGGGTAGTGGATCGGGCGCAGGATCGAATTGCCGAAGTTGGTCTTGTCGGCGAACCAGTCTTCCGGCAGGCCGATGTGCAGGGCCAGCGCGCTGAGCACGCGCGAGCCGAGCTGGTCGAGCGCCGTATACAGCCCGTAGGCCACTTCCTTGAACTCAGGGATTTCTTCCGGCCACAGGTTCGGCGGCATCACGTCGGCGTACTTGGAATCGCGCGGGATCTCGCGGCCGACGTGCCAGAACTCCTTGAGGTCGAAGTGCGTCGCACCCTTGGCGGTTTCGATGCCGAACGGCGTGTAGCCGCGGGCGCCGCCGCTGCCGGGCACGTGGTACTTGCGCTTGGTGTCTTCGGGCAGGGCGAAAAAGCGCTGGAACACGTCGTAGGCGCGGTCGATCTGCGCCTGCGAAATGCCGTGGTTGCGGATGCCGGCGAAACCCCATTCGCGGTAGGCGGCGCCGAGCTCGGCCACGAAGGCGTCACGGTCGGTGTCAAAACGCTGGATGTCGAGGGTCGGGATACGGGCGGTCACGGCAGGTTCCAGTGGCGGTTCAAGGGGAGCAAGTCTAGGCCAGGCGGGGTGCAAGCTTTCTTGACGCCGCTCAAGCCGGATGGTTCAGGTGGCGGCGCGCACCACGTCGGCCAGGCGGTCGAGTACATCGCGCATCAGGCCAGCGTCATCGGCTTCGACCGTGACCCGGACCACGGGTTCGGTGCCCGAAGCCCGCAGCACCAGGCGGCCGCGGCCGGCCAGCGCCTTTTCGGCTTCGTCGCGCGCCGCCTGCACGGCCGGCTGGTCCAGGGGTTTGGCCCCGGGCGCGATGCGCACGTTGACCGTTTGCTGGGGCAGCGGCTGGTAGTCGGACAGGGCCTGTTCCAGCGACGTCCCCTGCCGGCGCAGGGACTCGAGTACCTGCAGTGCGCTGACGATGGCGTCGCCGGTGCTGGCGCGGTCCAGGCACAGCAGGTGGCCGGAGGCTTCGCCGCCAAGCACGCCGCCGTTTTCGACCAGGGCCTTGTGCACGAAACGATCGCCCACCCGGGCCCGGATGAAACCAATGCCTTGCCCGGCCAGGCCACGTTCCATGGCGTAGTTGGTCATCAGGGTGCCGACCACCGGGCCGGCCAGGCGGCCGCTGGCCTGCCAGTCGCGCGCCAGCAGGTAGATCAGGCCGTCGCCGTCCACCAGTTGGCCACGCCCGTCCACCATAAGCACCCGGTCGCCGTCGCCGTCGAAGGCGATGCCGAGGTCGGCGCCGGTGTCGCGCACTCGCGCCATCAGCGCTTCGGGGTGGGTGGAACCGACGCCGTTGTTGATGTTCAGGCCGTCGGGTTCGACGCCCAGGGCGTCGACCACGGCTCCGAGTTCTTCGAACACGCGCGGGGCCACCTGGTAGGTGGCGCCGTGGGCGCAATCGACCACCAGGCGCATGCCGCCCAGGTTGAAGTCCTCGGGCACGGTGGTCTTGCAGAATTCGGCGTAACGCGCCAGCGCGTCGTCCACGCGCTGGGCCTTGCCCAGGCGTTCGGAGGGCACGGTGCGGAAGTCCTGGTCGAGTTCGGCCTCGATCGCCGCCTCGACCGCGTCGGGCAGTTTTTCGCCCTGGGCCGAGAAGAACTTGATGCCGTTGTCGTGGTGCGGGTTGTGCGAGGCGCTGATGACGATGCCGGCGTCGGCACGCAGCGAACGGGTCAGGTAGGCGACCGCGGGCGTGGGCATCGGGCCAAGCATGCGCACGTCGGCGCCGGCGGCGACCAGGCCGGCTTCAAGCGCCGATTCGAACATGTAGCCGGAAATCCGGGTGTCCTTGCCGATGACCACCACGGCGTGGTCCCTGCCCTCGCCCACCAGCACGCGGCCGGCGGCGGCGCCCAGGCGCAGCATGAAGTCGGCCGAGATCGGGAACTCGCCAACCCGCCCGCGGATGCCGTCGGTACCGAAATACTTGCGATCGCCCATGCCGCCCTCAGGCCGTCTCGGCCGCGGCCGCCGGGTCGGCGGCCGGCGCCGGCTGGCGCATCATCAGCGCCAGCAGGGACGAGAGTTTTTCGCGCATCTGCCGGCGGTCGACGATCAGGTCGATGGCGCCGTGTTCGACCAGGAACTCCGAGCGCTGGAAACCTTCGGGCAGGGTCTCGCGCACGGTCTGTTCGATCACCCGCGGGCCGGCGAAGCCGATCAGCGCATGCGGCTCGGCGACGTTGATATCGCCCAGCATGCCCAGCGAAGCCGAAACGCCGCCGGTGGTCGGGTGCGTGAGCACCGACACGAAGGGCAGGCCCCTGGCCCGAAGCCGGCCCAGCGCCGCCGAGGTCTTGGCCATCTGCATCAGCGAAAACAGGCCTTCCTGCATGCGGGCGCCGCCGGTGGCGGAAAAACTCACCAGCGGGCAGCCGATGTCGGCGGCGCGTTCGGCGGCCAGCGCAAAACGTTCACCCACCACCGAGCCCATCGAACCGCCCATGAATCGGAACTCGAAGGCCGCCACGCACACCGGCCGGCCCTTGAGCTGGCCCTGCACGGCGACCAGGGCATCGCGTTCACCCACGAGCTTCTGGGCCGCCTTGATGCGGTCGGCGTATTTCTTCTGGTCCTTGAAGTGCAGCGCGTCCACCGGCCCCAGCGCGGCGCCGATCTCTTCGCCGCTGTCGTCGTCGAGCAGCGCCACCAGGCGCTCGCGGGCGCCGATGGCCATGTGGTGCGAACACTTCGGGCACACGCGCAGGTTCTTCTCGAGCTCGGGGCCGTACAGGGCGGCGCCGCACTTGTCGCACTTTTCCCACAAGCCTTCGGGCACGCCGCGCTTGCCGTTGCCCTGGGTGCGGATGCGCGAGGGCATGAGTTTGGTCAGCCAGCTCATTGGTCCACCGGTCTGTTTCTAGGCCCGGCAGTTTATCCCGAAAGGCCGGGGGCGGGCCGCTGCCCTGCCCCGGCCGGCTTCAGGCGGCGTCCAGCGCCCGGCGCAGCGGCGCGAGGAAGGCTTCGGCGCGGGCCGCGGCGTTTTCCGGGCCGTCGGCGCCGGCCAGCGCGTCCACCAGGGCGCTGCCGACCACGACGCCGTCGGCGGCGGGGGCCAGGGCGGCCGCCGAGGCCGCGTCGCGGATGCCAAAACCCACCAGCACCGGCACGTTCGCCCGCGCGCGCAGGTCGCCGGCGCGCTTGAGCACGTCGGTGACATCGAGCTGGCTGCCGCCGGTGACGCCGGCGAAGGACACGTAATACAGGTAACCCTGCGATTCCGAGGCCAGGCGCGCCAGGCGCTCTTCGGTGGTGGTCGGCGCGGCCAGGGAAATCAGGTCCAGGCCGGCGGCGTTGAAGGCCGCGCGGTTGGGGCCGGCTTCTTCGGGCGGCAGGTCCACCAGCAGCACGCCGTCGACGCCGGCCGCGGCGGCGTCGCGCGCGAACGCGTCCGCGCCCAGGATCTCGATGGGGTTGAGGTAGCCCATCAGCACCACGGGCGTGTCGGCGTCGCTTTCGCGGAAGCTGGCCACGCAGCGCAGCACGTAGCGCAGGCCGGCGCCGCGTTCGATCGCACGCTCGGAGCTGCGCTGGATCGACGGGCCGTCGGCCATCGGATCGGAAAACGGCACGCCCAGCTCGATCACGTCGGCCCCGGCGCGCACCAGCGCATGCATCACCGGCACCGTCGCTTCCAGCGACGGGTCGCCGGCGGTGATGAACGGAACCAGGGCCTTGCGGTTGGCCTTCGCGAGCGCGTCGAACTTGAGTCGGATACGTTCGCTCACAGCTCGATACCTTCGCGCTTGGCGATCGTGAAGATGTCCTTGTCGCCGCGGCCGGACAGGTTGCACAGCACCAGCGCATCCTTGGGCAGGTCGCGGGCGAGTTTCATGGCTTGGGCGATGGCGTGGCTCGATTCGAGCGCGGCCAGGATGCCTTCCTTGCGCGCCAGCAGGTGGAAGGCCTCCATGGCCTCGTCGTCGGTGACGCCCACGTAGTCGGCGCGGCCGCTGTCCTTGAGGAAGGCGTGCTCGGGCCCGACGCCCGGGTAGTCCAGGCCGGCGGAGATGGAATGGGTTTCGATGATCTGGCCGTCGTCGTCGCAGATGACATAGGTGCGGTTGCCATGCAGCACGCCCGGGCGGCCCGCGACCAGCGACGCCGCGTGGCGCCCGGTCTCGACGCCGTCGCCTGCGGCTTCGGCGCCGACCAGGCGCACGCCGCGATCGTTGAGGAATGCATGGAAGATGCCGATGGCGTTGCTGCCGCCGCCCACGCAGGCGGTGACGGCGTCGGGCAGGCGGCCGTAGTCGGCCAGCATCTGGCCCCGCGCCTCGTGGCCAACCACCGCGTTGAAGTCACGCACCAGCTTCGGGTACGGATGCGGCCCGGCGACGGTGCCGATGATGTAGAAGGTGTCGCGCACGTTGGTGACCCAGTCGCGCATGGCTTCGTTGAGCGCGTCCTTGAGCGTCTTGCTGCCCGAATGCACCGGCACCACGGTCGCGCCCAGCAGCTTCATGCGGAAGACGTTGGGCGCCTGGCGTTCGACGTCGGTGGCGCCCATGTAAACCACGCACTCCAGGCCCAGGCGCGCGGCCACCGTGGCGCTGGCGACGCCATGCTGGCCGGCGCCGGTTTCGGCGATGATCCGGGTCTTGCCCATGCGGCGGGCCAGCATGGCCTGGCCGATGGTGTTGTTGATCTTGTGCGCGCCGGTGTGGTTCAGGTCCTCGCGCTTGAGCAGGATGCGCGCGCCGCCCACGTGTTCGGACAGCCGGCGGGCTTCGTAGATCGGGCTGGGCCGGCCCACGTAATGTTTGTATTCGTACTCGAGTTCGGCCTGGAAGGCCGGGTCGCGCCGGGCCGCGTCGTAGGCGGCTTCAAGCTCGCGCAGCGGTTCGACCAGGGTTTCGGACACGAACACGCCACCGTAGCGGCCGAAGTGGCCGGCGGCATCGGGGAACACATTGAAGTCGGCGATCTCCGACGCCTGCGGGTTGTCAGCCTTGGACACTGCGGTCTGCACGTTTCACCTCTTCCACGAATTGCTGCATGCGCCCGCCATCCTTGATGCCGGGCGCGCTTTCGATGCCACTGGACACATCCACCGCGAACGGGCGCGCGGTGCGCACCGCTTCGCCGACGTTGGCCGGCCGCAGCCCCCCGGCCAGGAACACCGGCTTTCCAAGCGAGGGCACGCGGGACCAGTCGAAGCGCTCGCCGCTGCCACCGGGCTGGCCGGGGGCGTGGCCGTCGAGCAGGAAGGCACTGGCCGAAGGGTAGCGTTTCCGCTGCGCCGCCGCATCGCCCGCCTGCCCGCCCATGGCCAGCACCTTCACGAACGGCAGGCCGAAGCCGCGGCAGAAGGCGTCGCTTTCGCTGCCGTGGAACTGCAGCAGGTCGGGTTTGAGCTGGCGCACCAGGGCCTCGACTTCGCTGCCCGGGTTGTCCATGAACAGGGCCACCGCGTGCACCAGCGGCGGGATGGCCTGGCGCAGCGGCTCGGCGCGCGCGGCGTCCAGGCAGCGCGGGCTGCCCGGCGCGAACACCAGGCCGATGGCGTCCACGCCCAGCTCGACGGCCAGGCGGACGTCGCCAGGGCGGGTCATGCCGCAGAATTTGATCCGGGTTCGCATGCAGCCATTGTAGGCCGTACGCGTGTGCGTACCGTGCAGGTGGCTCAGTCGCCGTCGAAGGCCACGTCTTCGGGCAGCGCCCAGCGCCGCGGATAACGCGGGCCCAGGAACACCAGCCCGTTCGAAGGCGCGGTCGGGCCGGCGACGGTGCGGTCGCGGCCGGCCAGCACCTCCGCCACCCAGGCGCCGGGCTGTTCGCCCCGCCCCACCAGCAGCAGGCTGCCGACGAAGTTGCGCACCATGTGGTGCAGGAAGGCATTGGCCTGGACGTCGATGACCACGTGTTCGCCGTCGCGCCGCACGGAGATTTCGTGCACGTTGCGGCGTGCGTGTTTGGCCTGGCAGTGCACGGTGCGGAAGGCGCTGAAGTCGTGTTCGCCGACCAGCGCCTGGGCGGCGCGGTGCATGGCATCGGCGTCCAGCGGATGCCGTTCCCAGGTGAGGTAGTGACGAAGCATGGCCGGCCGCACGCGGCGGTTGAGCACCGTGTAGCGGTAGCGGCGGGCGCGCGCGGCATAGCGGGCATGGAATTCGGGGTCCACCGGCTGGCACCACAGGATGCTCACGCCCGGCGGCAGCCGGCTGTTGCCGCCCTGGCGCAGCGCATAGGGCGTGCGCTCGGCGTCGGTGTCGAAATGCACGACCTGGCAGCGGGCGTGCACGCCGCTGTCGGTGCGGCCGGCGCAGACCACGTCCAGCGGGTGGTCGACCACGAAGCCCAGGGCCTTTTCGACCGCAGCCTGCACGGTTTCGCCCTCGGCCAGCCGCTGCCAGCCGAGGAAACCGGAACCGTCGTATTCGATGCCCGCGGCGTAGCGCACCGGGTCAGCCGATCTCCCGCAGCAGGCGTTCGGCTTCGGCGCGTACGGCGGGGCTGCCTTCGGCCACGACTTCCTCGAGCATGCCGCGGGCACCGTCGACATCGCCGATGTCGAGGTAGGCCTTGGCCAGCTCGATCTTGGTGGCGCTGGCGTCGTCGTCGGCGCTGGCGGCGGCATCGGCCAGTTCGGTGTCGGTGCCGGTGCCTGGGTCGGCGGCCGGGGCATCCGGATCGACGAGTTCGAAAGCGTCGTCGGATGCCAGGTCGGATTCGGGCTCGAGCAGGAACTCGGGCTCCGGCTCCGGCGTCGCTTCCGGTTCGGGCGCGGGCGCCGGTGCGGGCGCGGGTTGCACCGGCCCCGCCTGCGCCAGGCTGTCCCAGTCTTCGTCGGCGGCGTCCTGGCCCGGGGCGGGCGTCGCGGCCAGCGCGGCCAGGTCGGCAAGGTCCTCGTCGGACGGCGGGGCCGGCGGCGTCGGCTGCGCGGCCGGGGCCGGCGTCGCCGGGCTCGAGGGCATCACACCGGTGTCGCCGAAACGCGGCGTGTTCCAGCCGGCCTGGCTGAACAGCGCATTGCCCGGGGCCAGGGCCACGCCCATGACCACGGCCTCGCGCCAACGCGGGTCCAGGGTGCTGCGGACCTGCAGGCGCATGGCCTGGGCGGCGCTTTCGTAGGCCTGGCGGTCGCGCTGCTTGTGCAGGTGGCGCAGCAGGCTGATGTGGGCTTCCAGGTCCGCGGGCTGGGCGTCGATGGCGGCCTGAAGACGGTCGCGTTCGGTATCGGCGGGGCTTGCGTCGGCCGGCGTCGCGGCAGCGGTGGCGGTGGTGGCAGCTGCGTCCGCGGCGCGCGCGCCCGGCAGGCTGGCCTTGACGGCGTCATCGTCGGAAATGCGGCGCGGCGGCACCTTCAGCGGCGCCGGCTTGCCCTTGCCGCGCAGGGCCAGCACCAGGCCGCCGAGCAGGACCAGGCCGGCGCCGATCAGCACCATCGGATTGAGGTACCAGGGCGAAGCCGCGGCCGGTTCACTGGCGGCCGGTTCCGCGTCGGCCGGGCCTTCGGCAGGCGCCGCTGGCTCTTCGGCCTCCGGCGCGGGCGCCGCTGCCACGGCCGGGGCCGGGCTCTCGCCTTCGGCGGCGGCCAGGCGTTCCTGCAGGGCCTTGAGCTGGCTGGACTGCATTTCGATCAGGCGCTGGCTGTCGCCCTGCTGGGCTTCGAGCTCGGCGATGTGCGAACGCAGTTCCTGGATCTCGACTTCGCGGGCGGCCAGGTCTTCCTTGGCCTGGGTGAGTTCGGCGCGCAGTTCGGCGCCGCTTTCACCGGCCGCGGCGCCGGACTGCACGCCGCGTGCGGACTGGGCGTCACCGGCAGGCGGCACGATTTCCAGGCGGCCTGCCGGCGCCGGGGCGCTGGAGGGTGCGTCGGCGGACGGCGACGGACGGCTGTCGGCCACCGACTCGGCCGGCTGCGGCACGGGGCGACGACGCGCCTGCCAGGCCTCGGCCTGGGCGCGCACCAGCTGCGCGGCTTCGGCGGCGCCAAGCTGGCGCACTTCTTCGGAAGCCGGGATGCGCAGTACCGCGCCGCGCTTGAGCTGGTTGATGTTGTCGTCGATGAAGGCTTCGGGATTGGCCCGCTGCAGCGCCAGCATCATCTGGTTGACGGTGACCGCCGGGTCGGGACGGGTATTGCTGGCGATCGACCACAGGGTCTGGCCGTCGGCGACGGGGCCGTACTGGCCCGGGTCGGCCGGCGCCGGCGGCGGCGGCGGCGGCGGCGGAGCAGGCATCGGAGCCCAAACCGGTTCGGGCTGGGCGACGAC
>NZ_CAXBJS010000111.1:0-8703 GCF_963976025.1 uncultured Arenimonas sp. | reverse complement strand
CCCGCCGATCCCGTTCTGGATCGCGCCGATTGCCACCCAGGCGGACGCAGCCTCTTGAGGACTTCTGGCGTAGACATCAGCGACGGTATCCAGGCCCGTGCTCACAATCATTCCGCTGGCGATCACAAGCCCAGCCCAAATAAGTCCGAATGCTCCGGCGACTTGGGAAAGCGCAGGAGCATCCCGCTTTAGTCTCTCGTGGAGTGCGACTGTGAGAACTACCAGTGCGGCACCAAAAAAAACGTAGATGAAGATATTCAGTGCCTGAAAGGAAAGTTTTCTGTCAAGTACGAACTCGAGCCTTTGCATAGAGCTCCAGTTCGAGACATCTCCAGGATTGAGAAAGCCGAGGATCGCTGCGAAACCGGCTACGTATGCGAGTGCCTGCAGAAGCGCTGCTGCTCCCGCGGATCTTTGCAGTGCAAGCATGGGTGACTCCGTATTCAGCCAAGGCATCAAGTAGAAATGCCCGCGCTCCGGCTGTCTCGTGCCCATGGAGGGGGTGTCATTTGGGAGGTCTGCTGCCCCGTCCCATCAGTGCTGGACCGAGTGCACGTGTTCCCGCAGCAGGTCCCTCCCGAAATCCCCATCGAAGTCCCGCCAGACAATGTGCTTGTGGTTCCCGTCATTCTGGGTGTTGTCGTATTCGATCAGGAAGGTCGGACCCTGCACTCGGTAGTAGTGGGGGCGCCCGCGTTCCTGGCTGCCGGCCCATGCAAAGCCAATATCACCGAAGCCACCGTCATTGATTCGGCGCCATCGCTCCGCCGCTATGTCTGCCGCCATGACCGCGGTGTGCGCCTCCACTAGACTGCGGAGAAAGGTTTGCTGCGCGGGGGTCATCTTCGACGCCGTGAGTCCGGAGGGTGCGGCAGGCTCAACCGGAAATGCATTTCCGCTCAGAATGCCGTCGGGAGTAATGCTGCTGACCACGGTTTGCGAACGCTGGCTTGCGTCCAGCGACTGCAGCAGTGCACGCGCTGCGTCCTCCTGGATGGCGAGCGCCCTGCGACCCCGCTGCGGTCCAGTCCGCACCTCCGCTGGGCTAGCACCGAAGAACGACGGTGTACTTACCGTGGCACGGCCGTCGACGATCGTGAAGTGAAGTGAGAGATGGTGTCCCTCGAAGCGCCATGCCCAGGTGCCGCGGACACTCGGCGTACCAAAGACAGTCAGGTAGTAGTCCGCCGGGTTGCGTGCGAAGCGATCACTCTTCTCCAACTCCTTGAGCACGTCTTCCAGCTGCATGATTGCGGTAGCCGTCAAGTAGCCGTCCTGGCTAAGGCCCGCCTTCAAGAGCCCGTGGGCGGCTATCGCCTGCCGCTCGTTGAGTTCGTTCAATGCGAGGCCGGCACGAGGGAACATCTCCGGAGGGATGAAATGCCAGCGCATTCGCTCCTCTGAATCGAACGCCAAGCCGATGCGCTCACGCCTGTCGCCCGGAAGTGCTTCCAGAAGGGCGCTGGCCGAAGCGGTCATGTCCGTCACGGCCGAGGAAGCTGTGTCGGCAACTGGGGCGTTGGTCGTCCCTTGATCGGTGCGGCTGAGCCAGGCGTTGCCCGCAAGTGATGCGGCGAGGGATTCCGCTGGAACGCCGAGGTGTGCGGATAGCGCGGACTCAAGTTCTTCCAGGTGCTCGTGACGCTGTTCGGTGAACTGGATCATTGATCCGGTTCGGCTCAGGTTATCGACATACTCGTTGAGAAAGGCTTGGTTTGCCCGCATCTTCTCGACGTCACAAGCACGGTTCCAACGGAATCCCTCGCCGCTTAGTGCGGTCCAGGCGTCAACAGTCCCGGCTTCCAATGGCGCCCGACCGAGTGCGATGAGATCCGGAAACCGGCTGTGCAATCGAAATAGCTCGTTGGTTGCCTCATCATAGTAGGCGCGTGCTCGCCCGCGAAATATCACATAACTACGCAGGAACTCTTTGATGCCTTCATCCTGCAACACGTCAAACCGTCCGGTGGAAAGCATCTCATCAAGAACTGGCAGTTCATCAGGTGGCCTCCTGAAAACGTGTGACGCCACAATATGACGACACTCCAGGTCGGAAAGGGCGCGCAATGGCGCCTGCGAGAACAGTACGGGATTGACACTCATCAGGATGTCGGCACGCTCACTCAGACTCACCAGCTCTTCGCGCTGTGTCTCGAGTAATTTCACTGTCTCCGCGTGAAGGCGGCTGAGCAGAGCGTGCTCCTCGATGCGTTCCTTGCGCGCTTCGTTCCAATCCTGAACCTGCAAGCCCATAAAAACGCCGACAACGACGATGACAAAGTCAACCGCCACCGCGAACCAATTTTGTGATTTTAGGTGCTTTGAAAGACGTCGGCGGATCATTCGTTGGCTCTTGGTAGCTTGGTTGGTGACGTTCATGAATGGGCAGTCGCGACTTGAGCGACTGTCCGATTCGGGTCAATAGCGGACGTACCTATCATGATGAGCGGCCCAGCTTCGGTTGTTGCTTCAGTCTCGGGATTTCTCGTCCAGGTGCTCCCGAAAGAACCGCGTCATCTCCAGGGTCGAGCGAACGCGATTGGGCTCCTTCCTCCACCCATGCCCCTCATCCGGAAACAACACGTACTCCACCTCAACCCCGCGCTTGCCGAGCACTTCAACAATCTGCTCCGCCTCCACCACCGGCACATTGGTGTCGTTGGCCCCATGCATCACCAGCAACGGCGTCTTTACCCGGTCCAACTTGTGGATCGGCGACAGGTCGCGCAGCAGCTGAGCCTGGGTTTCCGGGTCGCCGTATTCGTTGGTTGAGATGGCGGCCATCCACGGCTCGCTCTGGGCGAAGAAGGTTTCGAAGTTGACCATGCCGAACAGGTTCACCGCGGCGGCGAAGGTGTCGGGGAATTCGGTCACGCCCACCATCGTGGCGTAGCCGCCGTAGCTGCCGCCCATGATGCCCAGGCGATCCTTGGCGCCGATGCCTTCGCGCACCAGCCAGTCGGCGGTGGCCTGGATGTCCTTGTTGGCGTCGAAGCGGCCGGCCTGGTTGTCCAGGGCCATGAAGGCCTTGCCGAAGCCGGACGAGCCGCGGATGTTCGGCGCGAACACGGCGATGCCGCTGGCCAGCAGGGTCTGGTAGTCGCTGCGGAAGGAGGGCACGGCCTGGCCTTCGGGGCCGCCGTGGAAGCTGAGCACCACCGGCCCCGGCGCGGCGAAGTCCTTGGGCAGGTACAGCCAGCCCGACAGCTCCAGACCGTCGAAGGACTTGTAGGTACGCAGCTCGGGCTTCACCAGGACAGAGAGATCCACGCCCGGGTGCGGGCTCCAGGTAAGGCGGGTGTATTCGCCGCTGGCCAGGTCCAATTGCCACAGGTCCGCCGGGGTCGTGGAGCCGGCCAAGGACAGCACGGCATGTTTGCCGTCGGGCGATATGTCGGCGTCGTAAAGCAGTTCGGCCGGCGCGGCGGGCAGGGGGCTGCGCTTGCCGTCGGGGAGCGAGATGCGCTCGATTTCACTGCGCCCGGCGACGTTCCACACCAACAGCGCGAAGCTGTAGTCCTTGCTCAGCAGGAAGTCTTCGAGCTGGGCGTCCTTTCGTTCGGCCAGCGTCACCGGTGCCGAGACCTTGCCGTCGGCGCCGATGTCCACGCGCCCGAACACCATGTTGTCCCGGCCCAGGTTATTGCCCAGGTACACGGTGGACGTGTCGGGCCCGAACTGGCCGAACAGCTCGGCATTGCCTTCGTGCGGCGTCAGCAGGATGCGTTCGCCGGTTTGCAGGTTGCGCCGGTAGGCGTTTAGGTTGCCGCGGGTCACCAGCTCCCATTCCAGCGCGTGCTCGCCCTTCAGGTCGGCGATGCCGCCGAAGCCGTCGATCTCGAAGGCCATGCTGGCCTTGCCGGTTTTCGGGTCCCAGATCCAGGCGTCGGTGGTGGACGGGTTCCGCACGTTGCTGCGGAAGTGGTAGCGCCCGTCGTCGGCGAAATCGCCCAGGAAGGTATTGGCCTCGCCGTCGTCGTCCATGGCGATGGTGTCGGTGCCCTTGGTCGTGGTCAGCAGCAGCCGGGCGTTATAACCGCCGCCCGGCGACACCGCATAGGCCAGCCGGCCGTCGGGCGACCAACGCACGCCGTTGGCGGCATCGGGGCCGGCGCTAACTGCCCGTGGGTAGCCACCTTCGGCCGGCAGCAGCCAGACCTGCGAGACGCCGCTGATATTGGTGTGGAAAGCAATCCACTGCCCGTCGGGCGAATACTGCGGCCCCGTGGCGCTGGCCATGCGGGCCATGGCCGTGATGCGGGCCTCGAGCTCGGCGTCAGCGCCGGAGGGTGCTTCCTTGGCCAGCCCGGGCAGGGCAGCCAGCAGCAGTGAAGCAGCAAGGGCAAAACGGACCGGCGTGGACATGCGTGGCTCCCTCCCCAGGGTATTTAGGGGCCAACGTAGCAGGTGGGTGGAACCGGCCGCGAATTTCTCTCAGGGGAGGGCCCTTCATTGCACCCAATCCCCCGCAGGAGCATCCTGAAGTGAGTCGGTCTCCGGAACGAACGCCATGCGCTACGCAATCGTCATTGGGAAGACGGAAGGCAACTACGGCGCATGGGCGCCCGATCTTCCCGGCTGCGTCGCAGTCGGCGATTCAGTGGAAGAAGTCGAGCGGTTGATGCGTGAAGCGATCGAGTTCCATCTCGAAGGCATCCGCGAGGACGGTGATCCGATCCCTCCGCCCGTGACCCACGTCAACTATGTGGAAGTGGCCATCTGACGAAAGATGGTCGCGCCTACGGCTACCAGCCCCTCAGGGTTTGGTCTTGGCCAGCGCGTACAGGAACTCCGCGTAGAACAGCGCCTGCCGGTCGATGCCCGCGAGCTTCGGGTCCTCGGCATCAATCAGGTACCACTCATCGGGCGCATGCGCCTGGCCGCCCTGGCCGATGCCGACGAACACCGCGGGCAGCGGCACCGGCGGGTCGGTGAAGCGGTAGCCGGGCCAGGAGCCGGCCAGGCGCGGGGTCAGCGTGTGGGGTACGTCGGCGCCGGCCAGCGCTTTTTCCAGCGCCCTGACGATGACGGCGTCGCGGGGCGTTTCGGTCGGGCCGTAGATGCCGCCGGTCACGATCTCGATATCGTCGAAGCCGCGTTTGTCGAGGTGGGCGCGCAGTTTGGCCACCACTTCGTCGGCCTGCATGTCGGGCACCAGCCGGAAATCGAGCTTTGCCTCCGCGCGCGAGGGAATCGAGGTCTTGCCGCCCGGGCCGGTGTAGCCGCCCACCAGGCCCTGGATGGTCACCGTGGGCTGCGAGGCCAGGCGAATCAGGCTGCTGCGGTAATCCTCGCCGGCGATCCAGCCCTGCACCTTCAGCTCTTCCTTGGCCGCGGCCTCCGCGCCCGGCCGGATGCCCGACTCGATCAGGGCGATCTGTTCGTCCGACAAGGGCCGCACGTCGTCCATCCAGCCATCGATGGCCGGCGTGTAGCCGTCGTCGGCAACGAGGGTGTCCAGCGCTTTCACCAGGCGCCAGGCTGGATTCTCCACCGACGCGCCCATGGAGGAGTGGATTTCCATTCCGGGGCCACGGCCCGACTTGGCGCCGTCGGCCACCAACTGCACTTCCGCCACGCCCTTGGCGCCCAGGTAGATTTCGACGCCGCCGTCGTTGTCCTGCCAGGCAACCGGCAGGATGACGCCCACGGATTCGGAAAGCGCCTTGGCGACCTCGGGATCACCGGTGATCTGGCCAAAATTCTCGGAGCCCGACTCTTCTTCGCCTTCGGCCACCAGCACGATGTTGACCGGCAGCGGCGTGCCCGTGGTCTTGAAGGCGCGGATCGACGTCAGCAGCGTGGCCTCCGGGCCCTTCTGGTTGATCGCACCGCGCCCGATCAGCACGGTCTTGCCGTCGCGTTCCACCAGCCGGCCTTCCAGCGGCGGCTGGCTCCATTCGTGGGCTTCGAACTGCTTCACGTCGTACATGAAGTACACGGCTAGGGTCGTCGGCGCGCCGGCGTCCAGGCGGGCAAACACGCCGGGGGCGCCATCGGTGGGAATGATGCGTGCCGTGTCGAAGCCGGCGTCGAGCAGCATGCGCTGCATCAGCTCGGCGCCTTCCTGGCGGTTGAGCTTCTCGGCATTGATCGAGGGCAGCGCGATCCACTCGCGCAGGCGGCTCAGCGCCTGGTCGTGGTCGGCGGCGATGGCTTCACCAAGCGCTGCCCGCGTTTCGGCCGGCATTACCGGCGGGGCGGCGTGTGCCGTGGTCACACAGAACGTTGCACCTGCCAGGCCGAGGCCCAGGAAAACGAGGGTCTTGCTCAGCATCACCGGTCCGCCTTCAACGCGTGGTCGAGCGCCGAGTATGCCGGGCCCGCCATCGCCGGTGAAGGCGAACGGCAGCGGCCCGGCCTGTTATCGGGACCGGGTTCTCAGAAACGCTACTCAGCAGCGACCGCGACGGTCACCGTGGCCCAGGTGCGCGTCCAGCGCAGAGCGGGGCAGTTCCATGGTCTTCTTGCCCTTGTGGCAAACGGTGACGGTGTCGCCGCCGGCCTTGGCCGAGCCGTAGTAGCCGCCGCGGGAACCGTAGGTGCCGCAGGCGGAAAGACCGGCGGCCAGCATCAGCACGATGATGAGTTTCATGGAGGCACTCCTTCTTATTGTGGGTGGGTCAGGCGGGCGCGCAGGCGCACCAGCCCGCATTGACCCTCCCACATAGCGCCCGGCATGCTGAGGCTGCTGTGAACGCCGCCATCGGGGCGGCTCAACATGCCGGAGCAAGCATGGATCGTCGTCATTTCCTCACTACCGGCGCGTTGGCCACGGCCTCGACCCTTTTGCCGGCCCCGGCGTCGGCTGCAGTGACGGGAGCGGAGCAGGAAAGCCTGTTCCGGAACGTCAACTTCTACTCCGACGGCCTGGCGCTGACCCCGCGCGAGTACGCGGTGCTGCTGGACCAGGCGACCAGGCGCGCCAGTTTCACACCCGACAACTATTCCCGCGGCGGCGCCATCGAAGCCCTGGAGGCGAAGTTCGCCGCCCGCCTGGGCAAGGAGGCCGCGATCTTCCTGCCCACCGGCACGCTGGCGAACCACCTGGCCGTGCGCAAGCTGGCCGGCAACCGCCCGCGCGTGCTGGTGCAGGCCGAAAGCCACCTCTACAACGACACCGGCGACGGCGCCCAGGCGCTGAGCGGCCTCACCCTGCTGCCGCTGGCGCCGGGGCAGGCCAGCTTCACGCTGGACGATGCCAAGGCCTGGGCTGCGCGCACCGCCGGCGGCCGCGTCGAATCGCGCATCGGCGTGCTGTCCATCGAAAGCCCGGTGCGCCGGCAGCAGCACCGCTTCTTCGAGTTCGACGAACTGGCGCGCCTGTGCGACTGGGCGCGTGAACAAGGCATCCGCCGCCACCTGGACGGCGCGCGGCTGTTCAACCTGCCCCAGCACACCGGCCGGTCCGTGAAGGAGTACGCGGCGCTCTTCGACACGGTGTACGTATCGGTGTGGAAACACTTCAACGGCGCCACCGGCGCCATGCTCGCTGGCGATGCCGGCTTCATCGAAGGCCTGTACCACACGCGTCGCATGTTCGGCGGCGCGCTGCCGGCCGCCTGGCCGTCCATCGCCTTCGTCGACCAGTACCTGGACGACTACGAAGCCAACTACGCCAAGGCCTGGCAGGCGGCCGACCGGATCATCGCCCTCCTCGAAGCCAGCGGCCGCTTCACCGCCCTCAAGCTTGAAAACGGCACCAGTACGTTCCTGCTAAAGGCCGAAGGGATCACCTCGATGGCGCTGTCCGAGCGCGCCTCGAAACACGGCGTGCTGCTGCCCGGCTATCCCGACGACGTCACCGAATTCCCGCTGCAGGTGAATACTTCGCTGCTGCGCAAGCCGGCGGAGGTCATTGCCCATGCACTACTCGACAGTGCCGCCGCTTGACCGGGTGGACGCACGCTGCAAGCGTGGGCGATAGTCACGCCTCTTGAAAACGCGACGGCAATGGCATGACTGAGGGCGACAACCCAGATCTCGATACGGCGGCTCCTGCCGAGAATGCGGCACCGGCCTTCGCCGGTTTCTGGCGCCGCCTGGGTGCCTTTCTCATCGATGGCCTGGCCCTTGGCTTGTTCGGCCTGCTTCTGGGCCTGGCGATCGGCGATGTCCTGGCCGGCATGGGGGGCTACGAACGCTTCGTGGGGTTCGCGATTGCGTTGGCGTTTGGCCTGCTCAACAGCCGGCTCACCGGTGGCCGTACCCCGGGCAAGTACCTGCTTGGGATTCGCGTGGCCGATCTTTCGGGCGACCCGATCTCGATTCCCCGTGCCCTGCTTCGCCAGACGGTGTTCTCGGTACCGTTTTTCCTCAATGGCGCGCCGTTCGACGAGCAGACCCTGTTCTCCTTCTTCGGTGTGGTGATCAGCGTGCTGCTGTTCGGCGGCATGTTCGCGATCGTTTATCTCTTCGTTTTCAACCGGAAATCCCGCCGGTCGCTGCATGACCTCGTGGCGGGAACCTGTGTCGTACGCAGCGTGCCGGCTGGCGGCGTGCCTCCAGTCGCGCCGATCTGGCGCGGGCACCTGGTCGTGGTGGGCCTCGTGGCCCTGCTGTCGGCGGCGGCGCCTTTCTTCGGCCAGAAGCTGGCTGGCACGCCAACCTTCGAGGCACTGCTGAAAGCCAATGACGCGCTGAGCGCCCAGCCCGATGTCGTGCGGTCCTTCATCAGCACCAATATCGACCTCGATGGCGCCC
>NZ_CAXBJS010000110.1:0-8725 GCF_963976025.1 uncultured Arenimonas sp. | reverse complement strand
GTGCATCTCGACGGGGACAAACCCTGGGATATCCAGGTTCGGAACCCAAGGATGTTCGCCCGCGTCCTGGCCGAGGGCTCGCTGGGCTTGGGTGAGTCCTACATGGACGGGGACTGGGACACCCGTTCACTCGACCAACTGCTCGCACGCCTGCTGGCGGCCCGGCTCGACCGCCAGGTGCTGGGCTGGCGCGATTATTGGGCCGCGCTGCGCGCCTGGCTGATCAACGTGCAGTCCCGGCGACGCGCCTACGTGGTCGGAGAGCGCCACTACGACCTGGGCAACGACCTTTACCAGCTGATGCTGGGCAAACGGCTCGTCTACAGCTGCGGCTACTGGCCCAAGGCGACGAATCTGGACGAGGCCCAGGAGGCCAAGCTGGACCTGGCCTGCCGCAAGCTCGAACTGGCCCCGGGCCAGCGCCTGCTCGACATTGGCTGCGGCTGGGGCGAGGCGCTGAAGTTTGCCGCCGAACGTTACGGGGTACGCGGCATCGGGCTGACGATCTCCAGCGAACAGGCGGACTACGCCCGCGAGCTTTGCCGGGGCCTGCCGATCGAAATCCGGCTGCAGGATTACCGCGAATTCAACGAGCCCGTGGACCGGATCCTGTCGATCGGGATGTTCGAACATGTGGGCGTGCGCAACTACCGGCGCTTCTTCGAGCTCGCCGCGAATTGCCTGCCGGCCGACGGCCTGATGCTGCTGCACAGCATCGGCACGAATGTCTCGACCAACCACACCGACCCCTGGATCGAACGCTACATCTTCCCCAACTCCATGCTGCCCTCGGCCGCACAGATCACCGCGGCCAGCGAGGGCCTGCTCGTGCTGGAGGACTGGCACAACTTCGGCACCGACTACGACCGCACCCTGCAGGCCTGGCGCGACAATGTCGAAGCCGGCTGGGACCGCCTCCCGGCCCGCTACGACGAACGCTTCCGGCGCATGTGGCGCTATTACCTGGCAGCCAGCATGGCCGCCTTCCGGGTCCGGAATATCCAGCTCTGGCAGATCGTGCTTTCACCCCACGGCCGGCCCGGGGGTTACGTGGCCCCGCGCTGAGCGACCCGCAATCGTGGACAATGGCCCCATGCGAACCTTCGTACTCAGGGCCCGGGCGGCTCCCACGGACAGCGCGAAGCTGCTGGCTTCGGTGGGCGGCGACGCCCACGCGGAGATCCTGGCCCATACGCTGATGAACGCCATCTTCGTGGCCCAGTCGCACCGGCCCGACGTGGTGGTTTACCTGGTGCTGGAAAGCACCCAGGACTACTCGCGCAGCATCCGCTTCGAAGCCAGCGCCATGCATGAGATCGGCGGTTTCAACGAGGCCGCCCTGCTGGCCAAGGTCGCCAAGGCGCTCGACGCCTCCCGGGGCATGGGCAAGGAAGAAACCCGCCCGGTGGAAAGCGGCGTCACGGTGCAGACGATCAGCTTCGAGAGGCTGGTGCAGCAGCTGGCGGAAAACCACCAGCTGTACGTGATGGAAAAGAAAGGCAAGCCGATCCGCGAACAGGCCTTCCAGGGCAACCCCTGCTTCCTGCTCACCGACCACATCCCGATGCCCAAGAACACCTTCCACACCCTCGACCGCCTTGGCGCCACAAGGATCACCCTGGGCAAGACGATGCTGTTCGCTTCCCAGTGCGTGGTGCTGATCCACCACGCACTGGACCAGCGCCAGGGCTAGCGTTGCCTAGCCGTAGCGCTTGCGGTGGCCGTCGAGGACGCCGGAAACCTTGGCCAGGGCGTCTTCGACTTCCTTCTTGAAGCCGCCGGCGGGTAGCTCCCGCACGGCCGAATGCGCGGCGCAGACGATGGAGGTCTTGGACCAGGCCGAGGCCAGCCAGCGGGCCCAGCCGGCGAAGGCGTCGGCGGAACCGGGGCTTTGGCTAAGTGCCCGCGACAGCATGGGGTGCATGCGCAGCGACGACTGCGGCAGGATCTTGCCCAGCGTGCCGGACGCGGCCATGACGTTGAAGGTGTCGTCCACGTGCACGATGCCGCTTTGCCGGTGGCGCACCAGCACCGATGCCACGTGCACGCGTTCGTCGGCGGAGACGAAGTCCACGCCCTCGGGCACCGACAGGTTGAACAGGTCGGCCAGCGGGTGTTCGTCATCCCAGGTTTCGATCGGGGTTTCCGCCCACGGCAAGGTCGGCGCCTTCTCGCGATGGCGTGCGGTGCCGTAAAGCGTCGCCGAGGGGAACAACGTGTGCATGTCCTGCACGTACATCGTGTGGAAGGGATGCACGTGCATGACGGCGTCGACTTTTTCTCCGTTGCCGGTAAGCGCCAGCAATTCAGCGCGCTGGGCGTCGTCGAGGTCGCAGCCATCGATGATGACGAAGCGGCCATTGCCACGCTTTACCACCGACATATGCGTGCCGATGTTGATGCCAACCACGCGGAACGTGCCGCGGATGTTCCAGAAAGTATCAGCCAGTTTTTGCATGGAGCTTGCCCCCTGGGGCTATAGCCAATCGGGCGGCGGGATCTGCCGGTGCGCTTCGCTCAGGGCCTTGGCCCACTGCTGGCGGATGCTGGTGAAATATTTGTCGTCCTCGTCCATGCGCTGCTCGACGATGCCGTCGATGCTGTCGTTGCGATAGACCAGCAGGTCCAGGGGCATGCCGACGCTAAGATTGGAACGCAGCGTCGAGTCCATCGAGATAAGCGCCAGCTTCACGCCCTCCTCCAGGGAAGTCTCGCGGGTGATGGCACGGTCGAGCATCGGCTTGCCGTACTTGTGCTCGCCGATCTGCAGGTAAGGCGTGTCGGCCGTGGCTTCGATGAAATTGCCGGCGGCGTAGATGTGGAACAGCCGCAGCGTGCGCCCGGCAATCTGGCCGCCAAGCATTATCGACACGTCGAAGGACACATCCTGCTGCTTCATCGCCTCGCCATAGGTGCGGTAGACCCGGCGCACGGCCTCGGACACCAGCGCCGCGGCGCGGAACATGGTGGGCACCGTGTAGATGGTTTCCACCTGGCCACTTTCCGGGTCGGGCAGGCCGTCCTGGATGAGGTTGATGACCGCCTGGGAAATCGCCAGGTTGCCGGCGGTAAGCGTCGCCATAAGGCGCTCGCCCGGGACATGGAACTTCTGCAGCTTCGAGAAGCAGGAAATGTTGTCGAACCCGGCATTGGTGCGGGTATCGCCCAGCATCACCAGGCCCTCGTCAAGCAGCAAGCCAACGCAATAAGTCACTTAAGGGTTCTCCATCGAACGCGATCGCTACTGGCTAGTCTGCGCCAATTGCGTGATGTTCACACTGACATCCAGGGTTTCGTCGTCGCCACCCCGGCGCAGGCCACGCACGGGCGCGGCGTCGCGATAGTCGCGGCCGCAGGCCACGCGCACGTAGTGTTCGTCCGGGGACACCCGGTTGGCCGGGTCGAAACCCACCCAGCCCAGGCCGTCCACGAACAACTCGGCCCAGGCATGGCTGGCGGCCGGGTAGCCGTCTTCCATGGGCAGCAGGTAGCCGCTGACATACCGGGCCGGGTAGCCCAGGTGGCGGGCCGCGGCGATAAGCACCTGGGCGTGGTCCTGGCAGACGCCGGTACCGGCCTCGAAGGCCTCGGCGGCGCTGGTTTCGGCGTGGGTGGTGTCGCTGACGTAGTCCACCTTGTCGCGCACGGCATTGACCAGCCGGTGCACGCACTCCAGGCCTCCGCCCTCGCCCGCCGCGGCATCGGCCAGGGCGATGATGCCCGGGGACGGCATGGTCAGCGGCGTAGGCTTGAGGAAGAACATGGGCGGCAGGCCACCGGCGTCTTCGCCATGCACGCCGCTCTTGTCCAGCGTGCGCACCTGGGCGCGCACGGACAGGTGCAGGTCGCTGATCTGGCGGTCGATGGCATGGGTGGCCACCGGGTTGCCGAAGCCGTCGATTCCCGTGGAGGGCAGCAGCTTGCCGTTCACCTCCACCCGCCAGGACTTCACCTGCTGGCTGGCGCTGGGCGCCGGCCAAAGGCGCAGGGCCTGCACCACCAGCAAGGCAGGCTGGCCATAGTGGTAACGCGTGTCGTGGGCGATGGTAAGCAGCATCAGAACAAGTGTCCCTTGGCGATCTCGGCGCCCAGGTCGCGGGTGCGGTCGATCACATCGGTAAGGTATTCGTGCAGGCCGTCTTCGATAACCGTGTCGATGTTGGCGAAGCGGAGATGGGCGTACATGGCATGCGCATGGCGCTTGGCGTCGGAGGCCAGCTTCGGGTCCTGGGCCTTGATGCCGTCCAGGTGCTGGGTGATCTGCTCGTAGCAAAACGCCAGCGAACGCGGGAATACATCGCGCGAGATAAGCAGTTCGGCCACGTGCGCCGGCTGCACCCTGCCCTTGAACAGCACCCGGTAGGCACGCCGGGCGCCGACCACGCGCAGGATCGCCAGCCACTGGTAGTAGTCCACCACGCCGCCGACGTCGCTGACGTCGGGCAGCTGCACGTGGTATTTCACGTCCAGCAGGCGGGCGGTATTGTCGGCGCGCTCCAGGAACTGCCCGGTTCGGATGAAGCAGAAGCTGTCGCGCCGAAGCATGCCGTTCGAACACACGCCGTGGAACAGGCTCACGCGCGCCTTCACCCAGTCCAGGAACTCGGCCAGGCCGTCGGCATCGAGCGGCGCCTGGGTGAAGTCGGCCAGCTCGATCGAAGTCTGGTTCACGGCCTCCCACATCTCGGTGGTCAGCGAGGTGCGCACCGAACGGGCGTTGCGACGCGCGGTTTCGATGCAGTTGACGATCGAAGACGGGTTTCCGCGTTCGAAGGCCAGGAAGCGGATGACACTTTCTTCATCCGGGGTGTCGCCGGCGGCGTTGAAACTTTCGCGGCAGCCCGATGCGACGATGGCCGATTCCCATTCGCTGCTGCGGTTGGTGTCCACGCGCACGGCGTTCATGTGGCCGGCCACCTGCAGCAGGCGCGCAACGTAGTCGGCCCGCTCCATGTAGCGCGCCAACCAGAACAGGTCGCCTGCAGTCCTTGCGAGCATCATTCCTCCAGCACCCAGGTGTCCTTGGTACCGCCACCCTGGGACGAATTCACCACCAGGGACCCTTCCTTCAGCGCCACGCGGGTCAGCCCGCCCGGCACCACGCGCACCTTGTCGCTGCCCGACAGCACGAAGGGCCGCAGGTCGACGTGTCGCGGCGCCACGCCCGACTCAACGAAGGTTGGCACCGTGGAAAGCGCCAGCGTGGGCTGGGCGATATAGGTTTCGGGCTTGGTCCTGAGCAGGTCGCGGAATTCCTGCAGCTGGGCCTTGCTGGCCTGCGGACCGACCAACATGCCGTAGCCGCCGGAGCCGTGCACGGCTTTGACCACCAGTTCGTCCAGGTGTTCAAGCACGTACTTGAGTTCGTCGGCCTTGCTGCAGTCGTAGGTGGGCACGTTGGAAAGCAGCGGCTCTTCGCCCAGGTAGAAACGGATCATTTCCGGCACGTGGATGTACACGGCCTTGTCGTCGGCGATGCCCGCGCCCACGGCATTGGTGATGGTGAGATTGCCGGCGCGGCTGGCGAAATGCAGGCCGGGCGCACCCAGGGCCGATTCGGGGCGGAACACCAGCGGGTCGAGGTAGTCGTCGTCGATGCGGCGGTAGATAACGTCCACGCGCTCCAGACCCGCCGTGGTGCGCATGTAGCAGATGTCGTTGCGCACCAGCAGGTCGGCGCCCTCGACCAGGTCGATGCCCATTTCATCGGCCAGGAAGGCGTGTTCGTAATAGGCGCTGTTGTGGATACCGGGCGTCAGCAGCACCACGGTGGGCTCGCCGTGGCAGTTGGCGGGCGCGACCGAGCGCAGGGTTTCCAGCAGCTCGTCGGCGTAGTGCGCCACCGGCGCCACCCGGGACTTGCGGAACAGGTCGGGGAACAGGCGCTGCATGACCTCGCGGTTTTCCACCATGTACGACACGCCCGAGGGCGTGCGGCAGTTGTCCTCGAGCACGTAGTAGTCGTCGGGGCCGGTGCGCACCATGTCGATGCCGGAGATGTGCGAATAGATGTGGCCCGGCAGGTCCAGCCCGTTCATTTCCGGGCGGAACTCGGCGTTGTGCAGGATCAGCTTTTCGGGAATGCGCCCGGCGCGGATGATGTCGCGGTCGTGGTAGACGTCGTGCAGGAAGGCGTTCAGGGCCTTGGCACGCTGCTCCAGACCCTGGCGCAAGCGCTGCCACTCGGCCTGGGCCATGACCCGCGGGATAAGGTCGAAGGGAATCAGCCGTTCGGCGTCGCCACCTTCGGTGTAAACCGCGAAGGTGATGCCGATGCGCCGGAACAGGACTTCGGCTTCACGGCGCTTGAGCGCCAGCTGTTCCGGCGTGGCGGACTTCAGCCACGCATCGATCATCGCGTAGGGAGGCCGGATCTGGTCGGGCCAGCCCATTTCGTCGAACGGCGGCGCTTGCGGCGTCATCCTGACTCCTTCAACGAATGAATGTTCAGGGTAACACCTCGAGTTTTTGTGGTTTCACGCAATTTTAAGACTGCTGGTCGGCTCATTCACCGCTGCCGGCCCATGTGGATAAACCGCCGCGCGCCCCTGGAACGCGAGGATGCCGTGCTTCTGCACGACGCCGCGGTCGATGTTCAGGGCGCGGCTGAGGGTGGGGTCGTGCTCCCAGCCTTCGCGGCCACGGGCGATGGTTTCCATGTAGACCACCAACGCGGCGGAAATGGAGCGCGTGGCGCTTTCCCACAGGTAGCTGGGCGTGTGGTCGACGGCGTAATAGTCCACCGTGCCCACCTTGAACATGGGGTCGGCGAAGGTCGTCGGCTTGGCGAAATAGAAGCCCATGCCTTCGTCGCAGCTGACATCGATGATCAGGCTGCCCGGACGCAGGCAGCCGGCTTCGTCTTCGGTGACGAAATCCATCGGGCTGGCCGGGTTCTGGAAGGTGCCGTTGATCAGGATGCCGGCTTCGCTGATCAGCTCGCCGAGCGGGCGGCGGGAACCATCGTGTTCGACCACCACCATGCGGGACTCGCCAGCCAGGCCGGCTTCCAGGCGCACGTAGTGGCAGTCCAGCACCTCCTCGCGCACTTCGTGGTCGGGGCGCTGGATGCAGATGGTGATGTCGCGGAAGCCGTGGGCCTTCAGCGCGTAGATGGCGCCGCGGCTGACCGCGCCGAAGCTGAAGATGATCACCTTGCGCTGGTTGCCGTAGTGCCCGTCGATGCCCTTCAGCGCCAGCGCGTGCAGCACGGCGCAGTAGCCGGCCATTTCGTTGTTCTTGTAGAAGGTGTGGCGGCCGATGCGGCCGTCCGGGCCCCAGACAAACATGTCCTCGAAGGCGATCAGCGTCAGCTTGCGGTCGATGGCGGCCTGGGTGATGGCGCGCTGCTGGGCGCAGTGCACGTAGCCCCACAGCAGGCCACCCGGGCGCAGTTCCTGCAGGTCGGCCACGGTGGGCTTGGCAATGACGACGGTACCGGCCTCCGCCAGCAGCTGCGCGCGCGGCGCCACCCCGCCGGTCTGGGCGGCAAGTTGTGCGTCGGAAACGTCGAAGGCGTCGCCATAGCCGGTTTCGAACACCATCTGCCGCCGCACCGCCTCGGGCAGGCGCGGCAGGTGGTCGGGATGCACGGGAAGGCGACGTTCGTCGAGTTTGCGGGACGTACCAACAATGCCGATGGAATTCGGACTAAGGGTCATGGCGGGTCCTTGATAAGGCGCACCACGGGCAGCCAAGCGGGAGGCGGGTACAGCAGACGTGCGGCGCCGGCGGGCCGGCGGCAGGGAGACGGCAGCGGGCCAAAGGCCGGTGCAGAGGGACATAGTGCGCCTTGGGGTGTTAGCCAGGCGTTAGCTACGACCGATGGCCGCGCGCCAGCCCTGGCGTCGTTTGATGTCGCATGCCACCCGCTCAGGTAGATACACCCTGCCCCGCCTTCGCCTGCCCCGCTGGCTGCAGCCCAAACCCACCGTCATCCTGGCGCGCTGGCGGGTGGATGCGGGTCTGTGGAGCCAGTTCATCGCCGCCGAGACGCGGCGCGGCGACTCGGTGCCCAGGAATGAAGCTCCATCACCCGGCGAGATCCCTCAACAGGGGTTTGAGGTCGTGGTCGAGGAGAATGCGCTTGTGGTTGCTGGCACCCGCTTCGACCTGCCCCGCCGTGGCACGCCTGAAGTGCTCAAGGCCGAGCTGCGGGACCCGGCCGACGCGCCGACCACCATCGAAATCAGCCTGAAGTACCCGATGCGCGGCCGGAGCGACGGCCGGCTGCAGTCGGCACGCTACACCCGGCTGACGCTGCCCGTTCCGGGGCCCGCCTGGCGCGAGGCCCGAAAGGTGGTGGCGCACTTCAACGGCGGCCGGCCCGGCGAAGCGGACTTCTTCCACGGCCGCGGCGACGGCAGCGATCCGGAAGATCTCAGCCGCTGCGCCAACTGTGGCCACGAGACCTACCAGCTGCGGTCCGAGTGCGAACGCTGCGGCATGGGCCTGCAGTCCCGGCGCTGGTCGCGGCGGTTCGGCTTCATGTTGCTGGTGTGCGGCACGATCCTGAGCGTGCTGATGGGCGGCGTGTTGTTTTACACCGTGCCGGCGCTGCTGCAGCCCGGCGAACTGGTGGGCGACATGCGTTTCGCCGGTGGCCCGGGCATGGCGACGCTAGTGCTGATGCTGCTGGTGGGGCTTTTCGTGCTTGGCGTGTCGATCGTCGTTTATGGCATCTGGCAGATGGCCACCGGAAAAGTGAGCCTGCGCGTGGCGCGCA
>NZ_CAXBJS010000109.1:0-9005 GCF_963976025.1 uncultured Arenimonas sp. | reverse complement strand
TGGAGTTTCCTGCTGCCGTCGCTGCTGTCGGCCATGGGCACGCTGGCGCTGACCTGGGACCTGGGCCGGCGCCTGTGGTCACCCCGTGCCGGGCTGTGGGCCGCGATTGCCGTGGCCGTCGCCTTCAATTTTGTTTACCAGGCCAAACGCGCGCAGATCGACCCGACCCTGGTGTTAATGACCACGCTGTCCTTCTACGGCCTGTGCCGGCACCTGCTGCTGGGTCCGCACTGGCGATGGTGGCTGGTTGGCTGCTTCATGGCCGGCCTGGGCGTGGTGACCAAGGGCGTGGGTTTCCTGCCGCTGCTGGCGCTGCTGCCTTTCGCGTTTTTCGCGCGACGCCGCTGGCAGGGCATTGCGCCGATGGGCGAAGGCAATCGCTGGCGCTGGGCTGCCGGTGCACTGGCCTTCTTCGCCGCCATCGGCCTGTGGCTGGGACCGGTGCTGGCCGTCGGCCTGACCAGCGGCAATCCCGAACACGCCGAATACCTGCGCAACATCCTGTTCAAGCAGACCGCGCAGCGTTACGCCGACCCCTGGCACCACACCGAACCCTTCTGGTACTTCGGCCAGGTCGTGCTGCTGTTCTGGCTGCCGTTTTCGCTGGCCCTGCCCTGGTTGCTGAAACCCTGGGCCAGGGCCTGGCGCGAACGCGATGCGCGGGTGTGGCTGCCGCTGGCCTGGTTCGTCCTGGTGCTGCTGTTTTTCAGCGCAAGCGCCGGCAAGCGCGACATGTACCTGCTGCCGGCCCTGCCGGCGCTGGCGCTGGCGGCGGGGCCCTTCCTCGACGACATCGCCGGCCGCAAGGGCTTTCGCGTCGCGGTGGTGGTTTTCACCACCCTGCTGGCCGCCCTGCTGCTGGCCGTCGGCGCGCTGGGGCTGTGGAGCGACGCGGGCCTGTTCGCGCGCCAGGTCGCCGAACGTGGGCTGGGCGACGAAGTGCGATGGATCTGGGGCATGTTGGCCACGGTCGGCGGCGTTTCGCTGCTGGCCGTCGCGGTGGCGCGCCTGCGCCATGCCATCGCCGCCTGCGCCCTGTTCCTGGTGCTGCTGTGGTCGGGATACGGCTTCGTGGTGCACCCGGTGCTTGATGACGAGAGCTCGGCGCGTGAACTCATGCAGCGGGCGCGCGTGCTGGCCGGCCCGGACAGCACGCTGGGTCTTGTGGACTGGAAGGAACAGAACCTGCTGCAGGCCGTCGGTCCGGTGGCGGAGTTCGGGTTCCGCGCGCCGCCGGCGTTGCAGCTTGAGCGGGCGCAGGCCTGGCTGGCATCCGATCCGGGGTCGCGCCTGTTGCTGGCCCAACGATCCGAGGCCCTGGCCTGCGTGGACTTCGACCCCGCGAGCGGGGCCCGCCCCGTCGGCATGGCCAACCGGCGCGAGTGGTGGCTGCTTGGGCCGGGGGCGCTTTCAGGCTGTTCCCCCGGGGCCACGCGAGTAGACTAGCGCCGCATGAAGATCCTCATCCTGGGTGCAGGGCAGGTCGGCACGTCGGTGGCATCGGCGCTGGCATCCGAAAACAACGACATCACCGTCGTCGACACCGACCACCAGCGCCTGCGCGACCTGGCGGAAAAGCTCGACATCCGCACCGTCATCGGCCATGCCTCGCTGCCCGACGTGCTGGCCCAGGCCGGCGCGGAAGAAGCCGAGCTGCTGGTGGCCGTCACCTCCAGCGACGAAGTGAACCTCATCGCTTGCCAGGTTGCCCAGCACCAGTTCCGCACGCCCACCCGGGTGGCGCGCCTGCGCGAGGCCCAGTACCTGGACGTGGCCGCGCTGGCCGACCCGGAGCACTCCGCGGTCAGCGCCGCGATCAGCCCCGAACAGCTGGTCTGCCGCCACGTCGAACGCCTTATCGAGTACCCCGGCGCCCTGCAGGTGCTCGACTTCGCCGAAGGCCGGGTGCAGCTGGTGGCGGTGCGCGCGGTGCCCGGCGGCGCCCTGGTCGGCCACGAAATCCGCGAACTGCGCGAACACCTGCCCACCGGCGTCGATGCCCGCGTGGCCGCGATCTTCCGCAAGGGCCGGCCCGTGCAGCCCGAGGGCAACACGGTCATTGAAGTCGACGACGAAGTCTTCTTCCTGGCCGAACGCAAGCACATCCTCACCGTCATGGCCGAGCTGCGCCGCGTCGACATGCGCCCGGCCCGGCGCCTGCTGATCGCCGGCGGCGGCAACATCGGCCGCAACCTCGCGCGCAGCCTGGAAGGCCGCTATTCGGTGAAGGTGCTGGAACGTTCCCGCGAACGCGCCCGCAGCATCGCCGAGGACCTGCTCAATTCCATCGTGCTGGTCGGCGACTGCGCCGACGAGGACCTGCTGCGCGAAGAGAACATCGACCAGACCGACGTCTACTGCGCGATGACCAACGACGACGAGGCCAACATCCTCTCGGCGATGCTGGCCAAGCGCATGGGCTGTCCGCGGGTGATTTCGCTGATCAACCGGCCCAGCTACGCCGAACTGGTGGAAGGCGGCAGCATCGATATCGCCGTCAGCCCGCAGCTGGTCACGCTGGGCGCGCTGCTGGCGCATATCCGCGAAGGCGCGCCGGCGCGGGTGTATTCGCTGCGCCGCGGCGCCGCCGAAGCGATCGAGGCCGTGGTGCGCGGCGACGCCCGCACCTCGCGCGTGATCGGCCGCGCGCTCGACGAACTCGAGCTGCCGCCGGGCACCACCATCGGCGGCATCGTGCGTGGCGAAAAGCTGCTTATTGCCCACCACGACGTCGTCATCGAACAAGGCGACCACGTCATCCTGTTCGTGATGGACAAGCGCGAGATGGCCCGGGTGAGCGCCCTGTTCCAGACCGGGGCAACCTGGCTGTGAGCCAACGCTTCCGCGCCATCCAGCGCATCCTGGGCGTGATCATCGTCCTTTCCTCGCTCACCAAGCTGCTGCCGGGTTTCCTGGCCCTGGCCTGGGGCGAAGAAGGCACGGCACCGGTGTTTTTCGGCAGCTTCCTCGCCAGCAGCGCGGTCGGGCTGGCGCTATGGCTGCCGGTGCGCCACGTGAACTACGACCTGCGCCTGCGCGACGGCTTCCTGATCGTCACCTTCACCTGGTTCTTCGCCAGCCTGGTGTCGGCGCTGCCTTTCGTGCACGGGCCGCCGCACCTGGATTTCGCCGAGGCTTTCTTCGAATCCACGTCCGGCCTGACGACCACCGGCGCGACGGTCATCGCCAACCTCGATTCGCTGCCGCGCAGCGTGCTGTTCTACCGGCAGCTGCTGCAGTTCCTGGGTGGCATGGGCATCGTGATCCTGGCGGTGGCGATCCTGCCGATGCTCAAGATCGGCGGCACCCAGCTGTTCCGCGCCGAAAGCACCGGTCCGACCAAGGACACCAAGCTGACCCCGCGCATCGCGCAAACCGCCAAGGCGCTGTGGGGCGTCTATTTCGGCCTCACCGTGCTTTGCGCCGGCGCCTACTGGGCGGCCGGCATGAGCCTGTTCGATGCCATCTGCCATTCGCTGTCCACGGTTTCCACCGCGGGCTTCTCGACCCACGACGCGGCGCTGGATTACTGGAACAGCCCGCTGATCGACTGGGTCGCGATCATCTTCATGACCCTGGGCGGCATCAATTTCGGCCTGCACTTCGTCGCCTGGCGGCGCGCCTCGATGAGCGTGTACGGAAGCGACTCGGAGCTGCGGTCCTACCTGCGCATCCTGGCGGTGGCGGCGGTGGTGATTTCCTTCGTGGCCTGGAGCGGCGGCACCTTCGACAGCTTCGGCGAATCCTTCCGCCGCGCCACCTTCCAGGTGGTGTCGTCGATGACCACCACCGGCTTCTCGACGATGTCCTTCCACGAGTGGTCGCACCCGGCGCCGCTGCTGATCGTCGGCCTGGCCTTCATCGGCGGCTGCTCCGGTTCGACCGTCGGCGGCCTGAAGGTCGCCCGCGTGGTGATGGTGGTGCGCCAGGGCTTCCGCGAAATCAAGCAGCTGGTGCATCCCAAGGCGCAGTTCCTGGTGAAGATGGGCGGACGCCGCGTCTCCGAGTCGGTGGTGCTGTCGGTCAGCGGCTTCATTGCCATCTGGATGCTGTGTTTCGTGGTGCTGATGGTCGGCTTGAACCTGACCGGCCTGGACCTGGAGTCGTCATTCGGCGGCGCAGTGGCCACGCTCACCAACCTCGGCCCCGGCCTGGGCAGCGTGGCCGTCACCTGGGCCCACGCCGGCGACCCGGCGATCTGGCTGGGCAGCCTGGGCATGATCCTGGGCCGCCTGGAAGTGTTCTCGCTGCTGGTGCTGCTTACGCCGGCATTCTGGCGGGAGTAGCCCGGGCTTCCATGGCCGCGGCCAGCTGGTCGCGCAGGGCGATGGCCTCCTCGGCCGGCAGGTAGCGGATGCGCAGCGGTGGATCGAAGGGGCTTGCGCCCACGGTGTCCATCAGCAGCGTGGCCATGCCGTGGTAGCGGTCGATCGGTGACTGCACCAGCACCAGCGACTGGATCTTGCGCACTTCGGCGAATCGCCAGCGCTTGTCCAACCAGCCTTCGCGCACGGCGATGACGCCGGCTTCCTCGCTCCAGCCGGCGTGCCGGGCCCAGACGATGGCGCGCACCAGGAATAGCGGCACCAGCAGCAGCACGACGCCGCCGACCGGCCCGTGGAAGAAGATCGCCGCGCCAGACAGCGCCAGGCTCAGCAGGGCGGGGAAAGTGAACTGCCGCCGCCAGGCGCGGTGGTGCAGCCGGCGCCAGGCCTGCATCGGCCAGTGCCCGACCGGCAGCAGGTGCTGGACAAGCGCATTGATCTTCTCCGGTGTGGCCACCGGTGCCAGGTCGCGCAGCGAACGCTGGTCGTTGGCGGTGTCTACCGAGGCGCTGTCCACGCGCAGGCTCTGGCGGCCGAACCAGCGGTGCAGCAGGCCTTCGCGCAGGCTCCAGGCCTGGATGCGCGAGCGCGGCATGTTCGCGCGCAGGCGGGTGAGCAGGCCGCGCTGGGCGCTTAGCCGCCGGCCCTGTTCGGTCAGCGTGAAGCCATGGAACTGCAGCAGCGCCAGCACCACCGAGAGTACGCGCAGCGCCACCACGAAAAACACCAGCAGCGCCAGCGCGCCGATCAGCCAGCCCATCCAGTCCAGGTGCTGGCTGCGGCCCCAGTCCACGGCGTCGGCGGCCCAGGGCGCAATCAGCACGTCCAGCATGTCGGCCTGGGCAAGCAGGCCGAAGGCGGCGGCGACGGCGATCAGGCCGCGGTTGGAAATAAGGCCCAGGCGAATCACTTCGCCGGTGGACAGCGCCAGCAGCACGCGGCTTTCCGGCAGGGCCGGCGTTTCGCCGTCGGCGTCGGCGGCAGTGGGCGAGCCGGCGCCTTGGGCACGCACCAGTTCTTCCAGCGCCTGCGCGTCCACGAGTGAAAGCACGCGCATCTCGGCTTCGGGTTTCATGCCGCCGGCCGACTCCAGCCGCACTTCCGCCACGCCGAACAGCCGGTGCAGCAGCGACTGGTGCACGGCGACGTTGTGCACGCGCTGGTAGGGGATGTGGCGGTGGCTTTTTTGCAGCACGCCGCTGCGGATGACGATGCCGTCGCCTTCGACCCGGAAGCGGTAGAAAAAATATTGCAGCAGCGACACCAGCACCAGCACGCCGCCGCCGGCCAGGCCCCACAGCTCCCAGGAATTGCCCCGGCCGGTGAACAGCAGCACCAGCAGCGGCAGCGCGAAGGCCTTGACCTGCTGGATCAGCACGAACAGCCAGGACCACGGATGCAGGCGGCGTTCGCCGCCGCCGGGGTTGATCGACTCAGAGGCTGTCGTCATGGCGGTCCGTTTCCGGCAGCAGGGCGTCGCGCAGGGCCACGGCGTCGTCGTCCAGGAAACCCGACTGGCGCAGCGCATGCATGCGGGTGCCGGCCGTGTGCACCACCAGGGTGGCCAGGCCGAAGTGGCGTTCGATCGGGCCGCGCTCCAGGTCCAGGTGCTGCACGCGGCTGCGCGGCACCAGGATTTCCTTGTGCCAGACAATGCCGCGGCGCACGCGCAGGCCGCCGGGGTCCAGGCGCCAGTGCGTGCGCCGCCAGCGGGCCCGGGCGATCAGCACGAACAGCAGCGCCGGCAGCAGCGCGACCACCAGGCCAAGGCCGGCCTTGCCCGCCAGGCCGATATCCAGGGCAACCGCAAACGGCACGGCCGCCGCGACGCCGATGACCAGTCCCGTCAGCGCGCCCACGCCGGCGCCGACCTTGCGGGCGGCGGGGGCAAGCGTCTGCCAGTCTTCGCCGAAAGGCTGGAAGGAATGGGCGATGGACTCGGTCGGATTCATCCGGGCTCCTTAGCGCGGGCGCTGGTAGGGATTGGCTTCACCCGAACCGGGCGGCCTGAGTGTGTAGCGTTTGTAGGTCCACTGGTACTGCCGCAGGTCACGACGTGCCACGGCTTCGACGGCGGCGTTCATGGCGGTAGTGGCGAGCACGATGTCCTTGCTGGCGATGTCGGCCGGCGCCGGTTCGAAGCGCACGGTGAAGCGGCCGTCTTCGTGGCGTTCGGCGTAACCCATCAGCACGGGGGCGCCGGTGCGCGCGGCCAGCTTGGGGATCAGGCTCAGGGTCAGCGCGCGCACGCCGAAAAAGGGCGCGAACTCGCCGCCGCCGAGCTTGGGCTGGTGGTCGGGGGTGATGCCCACCGCCTCGCCGGCCTGCAGCGCGCGCAGCAGCGGCCGCATCGCGGTGGCTTCGGCCGGCACCAGGCGGACGTTGGCGCCGCCGCGGGCCAGGCGCAGGAAGCCGTCGCCGGCGGGGCTTTCAGGCACCCGGTAGACCAGGCTGAAGGGGCCGCGCGCGGCCATGAATTCGACCAGCAGTTCCCAGCTGCCGTAGTGCGGGGCGGCGATGAGCACGCCGCGGCCGGCGCGTTCGGCGGCCTCGAGGTGTTCCAGGCCTTCGCAGCCGGCCACCAGGCGCAGCGTGGCTTCGCGGCGGGCCGTCCACAGGCGCAGGGTTTCGAGCGCGCTGCGGCCGGTCTCGCGCATCACCGCGCGCACCAAGGCCTCGCGTTCGCCCGGGGCCATGCCGGGCAAGGCCAGTTCAAGGTTGCGCCGGGCCACGCTGGGCTCGCGGCCGTTGGCGCGCCAGGCCAGCTCGCCCAGGGCCGTGCCCAGGCCACGCTGCACCGGCCGGGGCAGGCGACCCACCAGCCAGGCGGCGGCGTAAAGGAAACGACTGGCGAGGGGCACGGAGGGCATCGCCCGAGTGTAAGGGAATCGCCAAATCGCCCCGCCCGATTGATTCCACGGGATTGACCGCCCGGACCGGGCACGGCGACGATGCCGCCATGATCGCCCTCATCCAGCGCGTGCTTGAAGCCAGTGTCCGCGTGGACGGCGAGTTGGTCGGCGCCATCGGCCCCGGCCTGCTGGCCCTGGTGGCGGTGGAGCCCGGGGACGACGAGGCCCGCATCGCCCGCATGGCCGAACGCCTGCTGGGATACCGGGTCTTCGCCGACGACCAGGGCCGCATGAACCGGTCCCTGGCCGACACCGGCGGCGGCCTGCTGCTGGTCAGCCAGTTCACCCTGGCGGCAGACACCCGCAGCGGCATGCGGCCCAGCTTCACCTCGGCCGCCAGCCCGGATCAGGGCCGGCGGGGCTTCGACCGGCTGGTGGAGCTGTGCCGGGCCCGGCACCCGCACCTTGAAACCGGGCGCTTTGGCGCCCACATGATTGTCAGCCTGGCCAACGATGGCCCAGTTACCTTCCGGCTGCAGTCTTAGGCGTCCAAAACCCCCGGTTAATCAACCAGATAGCTAGGCGGGCGGGCGTCCTGTATACTGCGCGGTTCCATTTTCCCTCGTCTCGGGACACGTTTTCATGGCCAACGATCGTCCGGCGCAGCAGTCCGAAATCAAGCAGCTGATCAGCAAAGGTCTCGAGCAGGGTTACCTGACCTATGCCGAGGTCAACGATCACCTGCCCGACGACATCGTCGATGCCGAGCAGCTCGAAGACATCATCGGCATGATCAACGGCATGGGCATCGAGGTGCACGAAGTCGCGCCCGACGCCGAAACCCTGCTGCTGTCCGATTCCTCGTCGCAGCGCGACTCCGACGACACCGCCGCCGAAGAAGCCGCCGCCGCGCTTACCGCGCTCGACAGCGAAGGTGGCCGCACCACCGACCCGGTGCGCATGTACATGCGCGAAATGGGCTCGGTCGAGCTGCTCACCCGCGAAGGCGAAATCGCCATCGCCAAGCGCATCGAAGAAGGCCTCAACCAGGTCCACGCTTCGCTGGCCAGCTTCCCGTGGTCGATCCAGCTGCTGCTCGAGGACTACGACCAGCACCTGGAAGGCAAGAAGCGCCTGAACGAGGTCGTGGTCGGCTTCCTGGACATGGAAGAGCCCGAGGCCGTGGTGCCCGACGCGGCCACCGCCAGCGACGAAGACGCCGAAGCCGAAGAAGACGATGACGCCGCCGACGGCGACGACGAAGAAGAAACCGTCGTCGACACCGGTCCGGACCCGGCCGAGGTCGGCCGCCGGATGGACGCGCTCAAGGCGCTGTACACCAAGTTCCAGAAGACCCACCTCAAATACGGCGCCACCGACAAGAAGACCGTCAAGGTCCGCGAGGAAATGGCCGCCGAGTTCCTGCGCCTCAAGCTGCCGCTGGCGCTGATGGACGCGTTCGTGCGCAAGCTGCGCGAAGTGGTCAACTCGGTCAAGGAACACGAACGCAAGGTGCTCGACATCTGCGTCCGCGGTGCCCGCATGCCGCGCAAGGACTTCCTGCGCGCCTGGCCGGGCAACGAAATCAACCTCGACTGGGCCGACGAAGTCATCCGTCGCAAGCAGAAGTGGGCTTCGGGCGTGCGCGAGCACAAGGACGAGATCGTCGCCGAGCAGCACAAGCTGGTGGGCATCGAACAATCCCTGTTCCTGTCGCTGCCGGACATCAAGGAAATCAACCGCGCCATGGCCTATGGCGAGGCCAAGGCCCGCAAGGCCAAGAAGGAAATGGTCGAGGCCAACCTGCGCCTGGTGATCTCCATCGCCA
>NZ_CAXBJS010000108.1:0-9218 GCF_963976025.1 uncultured Arenimonas sp. | reverse complement strand
TAATGGGGCAGGTCGTAGCTGCCGGATTCTTCGCAGGCTTCGATCAGGATGACGCAGCGCGCGTGCGGCAGGCCCTGTTCCTGCAGCACGCGGATGGCGGTGAGCGAACCATAAAGTGCGTAACCGTCATCGGCGCCGCCGCGGCCGTAGAGCTTGTCGCCCTTGATCACGGGCTTCCAGGGGCCCAGGTCGTCGGCCCAGCCGGTCATTTCCGGCTGCTTGTCCAGGTGGCCGTAGAGCAGCACGCAGTCGTCGCCCTGGCCGGGCACTTCGATGTAGATCAGCGGCGTGCGGCCTTCGAGCTCCACCACTTCGACGCTCATGCCCTTGATCGGCTGCGCCTTCGCCCAGCCGGCGAGCAGCTTGACGGCATCGTCCATGTAGCCGTTCTCGCGCCACTGCGCGTCGAACATCGGCGACTTGTTGGGGATGCGGATGTATTCGACCAGCTGCGGGACGATGTCGCCGTCCCAGGCGTCGGCGACGAAACGTTCGGTCTTGGCGGTGTCCATGGGGGTCCTTGCTGCGGTTATGCGGCGATTTTAACGCTTCCGGGCCGTCGCCGCCGTGAGGGTAGGAAGGCGCCGACGGCACGGGGCGCCCGGTTCCGAGCCTGCACGGAGCGGTTTGGCGATGGGGTGGGGCCGGCCGGCCGGGGACACTTTCCCTGCCGCCGCCAGCCCGGCGCGGCGAGACCCCAAACCCAAGGAACCGCCATGAACAAGACCGTTTCCCTGCTTTCCTCGCTGCTGCTGTGCGCCTTCCTTTCCGGCGGCGCCCTGGCCGCCGAGAAGGTCGACATCAACAACGCCGACGCCCAGACCCTGGGCCGCGTGCTCGACGGCGTCGGCCCCGCCAAGGCCGAGGCCATCGTCAGCCACCGCGCCAAACACGGCGCCTTCCGCAGCGCCGACGAACTGGCCGAGGTCAAGGGCATCGGCCTGGCCCTGGTCGAAGCCAACCGCGACCGCATCGAGGTCGGCGCCGGCAAGGCGCGGGCGCCCGCGGCGGCCAGCGCGTCCGACTGATCCCTCCACCCCGCGTGGACCCCCACTTGGCCCGGCCCGCGCCGGGCCCTTTTTCCCCTGGAGGACACCATGCCGCCTTCGATGCCGGTGCGTGACCAGCCCGATGCCGGCTTCCGCCGGGTTCGCCTCGAGCGCTGGTCGGTGCCGGGGCAGACCTACCTGCTGTCGGTGGCCACGCTCTACCGGCGACCGGTCTTCAGCGACGACGAGGCCGCGCGCGCCGTATGCCGTGTGCACACCGCGCAGTGGCCCTGGCGCGACAGCGCCGTGCTGGCCTGGGTGCTGATGCCCGACCACTGGCAGGGCCTGGTGACGTTGGGCGAACGCGACAGCCTGTCGACCCTGGTCGGGCGCTTCAAATCCCTGACCTCCCGCGCCGTCGACGACCGGCACCGCGTCAACGGCTGGCTGTGGGGGCGCGGATTCACCGACCGCGTGCTGGGGCCGGACGAACCGGCCATGGACGCGGCCCGACACCTGGTTGGTTTGCCGCTGCGTGCCGGCCTGGTCCGGCGCCTGGGCGACTACGCCTACTGGAACACGGCCTGGCTCCATCACGCCGGGCCCTGAGGCCGCTGCGATAGACTGCGCGGCATGATCCTGCCGCCGTATCGCATTGCAGACTCGTGTATCCCGGGTGCCGGCAAGGGCCTGTTCCTGCAGGCGCCGGTGGCGCGCGGGCGGGTGGTCGTCGCGCCCGACGACATCCGCGGCACCCAACGCTGGGAACAGGTGCGCGCGCGTCCCGACGCCGAAGCGGCAATGGCGGCCAGCGTGCGCTGGTTCGAGGACCAGTGCACGGTCAGCCTGGACTGGCCCGACGAGTGTTTCGTCAACCACAGCTTCGAACCCAATGGCCTGTGGCACCTGGGTTTCATCTTCGCCGCGCGCGACCTCGCGGCCGGCGAGGAGCTGACCGTGGACTACCGGCACCTGCTGCCGGAGGGTGAAACCGAAGTCTTCCGCGACGCCGGCAGTGGCCGCGAGATCGTCGGGTTTTCCTGGGCCGAATCACTTGCCCGTTCCAGTCGCGCCCTGGTGGCGCTGCAGGACGCCTGATGCGGCTGCTGCACCTGCCCGCGCAGGAGTACCGCCGGGAACGCTGGCGCAACGAGCGCGGCTGGACCCGCGAGATCCACCGCCATCCCGAAGGCAGCGCCGACTGGACCTGGCGGGCTTCGATCGCCGAGATCGACCAGGACGCGCCGATTTACCCCTTCCCGGGCGTTGATCGCGAACTGGTGCTGATGGCCGGCGAGGGCATGCATCTTCATTTCGACGACGGTGAATCAAGCACGCTGCTGCCGCCGCATGACCGCATCCGTTTTTCCGGCGAACGTCCGCTGCGCGCCGAACTCATCGCCGGCCCGACCCACGACTTCAACCTGATGTGGCGGCGTGGCGCGCTGGAAGCCACGGTGCTGCACCGTCCGCTGGTGGGGCCGATGGTGTTCTTCGCCGAAGCCGGCACCACCTGGCTGGTGCACCTGATCCGCGGCCAGGCCTGGTTCAAGGACCTGGCCCGGCCGCTGCGCCTGGAACAGTCCGACAGCGTGCTGCTGCTGCCCGATGCCGACGGCCCGTCGCGGCTGATCCTGGAAGGTGGCGGCGAACTGCTGCTGGCAAAACTGCTTTCCATCGACGGCAACGGCGGTATTTGAGTTCCGTCAAGCGTCTTCCCGCGCCGCTCCGCTAGCCTGCTGCCCTTCCCGAACTGAAGAAGGTGCAGGCGGATGCCGACGGTACTTTATGAGCGTGATGGCCACCGGGTCGTGGTATTCCATGACCTGGTGCGGGGCGACGACGGCGTGCAGGCCAACCAGTTCCTGGTGCAGCACGGCGAAAGCTCGGCGCTGATCGACCCGGGCGGCGCGCTGCTCTACACCCCGCTGGTGCTGGCGATGGGCCAGTACGTGGCGCCGAAGAACCTGTCGTACATCCTGGCCTCGCACCAGGACCCGGACATCATCGGCGCCGTGGACCGCTGGCTCATGTACACCGACGCCACCGTCGTGTGTTCGCGGCTGTGGGGCCGGTTCGTGCCGCACAGCGTGCCGCATTACCAGAAGAACACCGGCAACGACCGCTACCTGCTGCTCGAAGACGACGGTGGCGTGGTGCCAATGGACGGGGCGGAACTCGTGGCCCTGCCGGCGCACTTCCTGCATTCGGTCGGCAACTTCAGTTTCTACGACCCGACCAGCCGGATCCTGTTCCCGGGTGACGTGGGTTCTTCGATGGTGCCGGCGGGCTCGCCCTACCGCCCGATCGAGGGTTTCGCCGCGCATTCGCGTTCGATGCTGGGTTTCCACCGGCGCTACATGGCGTCGCGCCGGGTCGCTCGCCTGTGGGCCGACATGGTGCGCGAACTGGCGCCGGAGTGGATCGTGCCCCAGCACGGCCTGCCACTGCACGGGGCGGCCATCGGTGAATTCCTGGACTGGCTGTCGGACCTGGACTGCGGAACCGATTTGCTGGGCCCGGCCGACTTCCGGATTCCGCGCCGCGCCGCCTGAGCGGTAATCAGCGGTCGTCGCGGGTCCAGACGGCGCCGTCTTCCACCTTCACCGGAAAGCGCGGCACGGGTGAATAGGCCGGCGCGCACAGGGCCTCGCCGGTGCGCAGGTCGAAGCGCGCGCCGTGCAGGGTGCACTCGACCTCACCGCCTTCGATGACACCCGCGCTGAGCTCGAAGTCTTCGTGCGTGCACTTGTCCTCGACGGCGTACAGGTCGCCGTCGAGGTTGACCACCAGGATCGGCGTGTCGCCGTCCCAGGCCACCTGCGATTCCCCGGGAAGCAGTTCGGAGGTGGCGCAGACCCGCACCCAGTCGGTCACAGCGCCTTCTCCAGGACTTCGAAGCGCAGGTCGTCGCGGCGCGGCAGGCCGAATCGTTCGTCGCCGTAGGGAAAGGGCTTCTTGATGCCGGTGCGGCGGTAGCCGCGGCGTTCGTACCAGGCGATGAGTTCCTCGCGCAGGTCGATGACGGTCATGCGCATCACGTCCATGCCGAATTCGTCGCGGGCGAAACGTTCGGCTTCGGCCAGCACCTGGCCACCAATGCCGGCGCCCTGCAGTCCAGGCCGCACCGAGAACATGCCGAAGTAGCCGGCGCCGTCCTCGACCGCGACGTGGGCGCAGGCGAGCAGTTCGCCATCGCGTTCGGCCAGCAGCATGCGGCTTTGTGGCCTGGCCAGCTGCGCCAGCACGTCTTCGGGTCCGGTGCGGCGGCCGTCGAGCAGGTCGGCTTCGGTGGTCCAGCCGGCGCGGCTGGCTTCGCCACGGTAGGCCGATTCGACGAGCGCAACGATGGCGCCGACGTCGTCGGGCGTGGCGGCGCGGAAGGCGAGGGCAGGCAGGGCGGTCTGCAGGGTCATGACGGGCTCGGGCGTGTCAAAGCAGCAGTTTGCGGACTTTTTCGATGCCGGCGGCGAGTTTTTCGACTTCCGCTTCGGTGTTGTAGAAGGCCAGCGACGCGCGGCAGGTGGCCGGTACGCCGTAATGCGCCATCAGCGGGTGCGCGCAGTGGTGGCCCGAACGCACGGCGATGCCTTCGAGGTCGAGCAGGGTGGCCAGGTCGTGGGCGTGCGCGCCGTCGACCAGGAAGCTGATGACCGAGGCCTTGCCCGGCGCGGTGCCCAGGATGCGCAGGCCTTCGATGCCGGACAGGCGCTGCGTGGCGATGGCCAGCAGGGCCTGCTCGCGCGCTTCGACCTCGGCCATGCCAATGGCGGACAGGTAGTCGGCGGCCGCGCCCAGGCCGACCACGCCGGCGATGTTGGGCGTGCCGGCTTCGAACTTGTGCGGGGCGTCGTTGAAGGTGGTGCCCTCGAAGCGCACTTCCTTGATCATCTCGCCGCCGCCCAGGAAGGGCGGCATTTCGCGCAGGTGCTGGCGACGCGCCCACAGCCCGCCGGTGCCGGTGGGGCCGAGCATCTTGTGGCCGGTGAAGGCGTAGAAGTCGCAGCCCAGCAGCGGAATGTCCACGGCGCGGTGGGGCAGGGCCTGGGAGCCGTCGACCAGCGTCACCACGCCCTGCTTGCGCGCCAGGCGGCAGATTTCCGCCACCGGGTTGACCGTGCCCAGCACGTTGGAGACATGGGTGAAGGCCAGCAGCTTCACGTCGCCGGTGAGCTTGGCGCGCAGGTCGTCCATGTCCAGCGAACCGTCGGCCGCCAGCTCCACCACGCGCAGGCTGGCGCCGGTGCGTTCGCAGACCAGCTGCCAGGGCACGATGTTGGCATGGTGCTCCATGCGCGTGAGCAGGATGACGTCGCCGGCCTTGAGCCGCGGCAGCGCCCAGCTGTAGGCCACCAGGTTGATGCCGAAGGTGGTGCCCGACGTGAGGATGAGTTCGTCGGCCGGCACGTTGACGAAGGCAGCCAGCCGGCGGCGCGCGCCTTCGTAGGCCTCGGTGGCCTCGCTGCCCAGCGCATGCACCGCGCGCGAGACGTTGGCGTTGTGCTCGCGGTAGAAGTCGTCCATCGCCGCGATGACCTGCTGCGGCTTCTGCGAGGTATTGGCCGAATCCAGGTACACCAGCGGCTTGCCGTGCACTTCCCGCGTGAGCACCGGGAAGTCGGCGCGAAGCTGCGACCAGTCCACGTGCTTGGCCTGGTTCATGGCGTGTTCCCGGCGGTGCCCAGGCGCGCGGCGACCGTGTCACCCAGCAGCCGGGCCAGGTCGGCGTCGTCGAGCGCGCGCAGCGGTTCGCGCAGGAAGGCCTGCATCAGCAGCACCCGCGCCTGCGCCGCGGGCAGGCCGCGGCTGCGCAGGTAGAACAGCGCGGTTTCGTCCAGGCGGCCGACGGTGGCGCCGTGCGCCGCCTTCACTTCGTCGGCGTGGATCACCAGCACCGGCTGGCTGTCGATTTCGGCCGAGTCGGACAGCAGCAGGTTCTTGTTCGAGAGCTCGGCTTCGCTGCCGTCGGCGCCGGCGCGGATCTCGATGCCGCCGTGGAAAACGGCACGGCCGCGATCGTCGGCCAGGCCGCGCCAGGGCAGGTCGCAGCGGGTGTCGCGGGCCTGGTGGCGGATGCCCAGGCGGGTGTCCAGGTGCCGTCGGCCGTCGGCCAGCAGCACGCCGCCGGCGTGCAGCGCCGCGCCTTCGCCCTGCAGATCGACGTGCAACTCGTGGCGGGACAGGCCGGCGCCAAGCTCGAGGTCCACGCGGCGGTAGACCGTGTCCGAGGCGAGCACGGCGTCGGTGCGGGTGAACAGCGTCGCGCCGCTGTCCTCGTTCTGCAGGCGGGCGTGGCGCAGGCGGGCGCCGCCGGCCAGGTGCACGTGCATGAGGTGGTTGACCAGGTTGCGGTGGGCGCCGGCGCCGAGGTGGTGTTCGACCACGGTCAGCGAGGCGCCCTTGCGCAGTTCGACCAGGTGGCGCAGGTGCGCGGCCTGGTCGGCGCCGGCGGGGGCACCGACGAAGACCAGGTGCAGCGGCGTCGCCACGGTCGCGCCGGCCTGAAGGCGCAGCAGCACGCCTTCGGTCGCCAGCGCGGCGTTGAAGCGGGCGAAGGGTTCGTCGGCGCGCTCGTAGCGGCGCGCCAGCACCGACACCGCGCGCGGGTCGTCGCCGGCCAGTGCCTGCGACAGCGGCCGCAGTTCGACGCCCTCGGGCAGCTCGTCGAGCTGGCTCAGGCCGGCGTCGAAGCGTCCGTTCACGAACACCAGCCGCGGCGCGGGGATGTCCGCCAGCAGCGCCGGGTCCGGCACGGTGGCTTGCGCACCGGAGGCGAAGGCGCGGTTGGCCAGCGCCCGCAGCGAAGTGTATTTCCAGGCTTCCACGCGGGCGCCGGGCAGGCCGTCGGCCAGCGCCGCGGCCAGTGCGGCGCGGCGGCAATCGCCCAGGCCCTGCGCGTCCACCAGCGCCGACGGCAGCGTTTCGAAGCCCTGCCGGAAGGAGTCGACCAGGTTGCTCATGGCGTTGCCGCGGCCTGCGGGGCGATCCGGTCCTTGACCCAGGCATAACCGTGGGCTTCGAGTTCAAGCGCCAGCTCCGGGCCGCCCGATTCCACGATGCGGCCGTCGGCCAGCACGTGCACGACGTCGGGTTTGATGTAGTCGAGCAGGCGCTGGTAATGCGTGATGACCAGGAAGGCGCGGTCGGGCGAGCGCATCAGGTTGACGCCGTCGGCCACGGCCTTGAGCGCGTCGATGTCCAGGCCGGAATCGGTTTCGTCCAGGATCGCCAGCTTCGGCTCGAGCAGGGCCAGCTGGAAGATTTCGTTGCGCTTCTTCTCGCCGCCGCTGAAACCTTCGTTGACGCCGCGGTGCAGCAGTTCGTCCTTGAGGTCGAGCACGGAAAGTTTTTCGCGCACGCGCTTGAGGAACTGCATGGAGTCCAGTTCCTCTTCGCCGCGCGCCTTGCGCTGGGCGTTGAGCGCGGTGCGCAGGAAGTAGGTGTTGTTCACGCCGGGGATTTCCACCGGGTACTGGAAGGCCAGGAAAACGCCGGCGGCGGCGCGTTCCTCGGGTTCCAGCGCCAGCAGGTCGCGGCCTTCGAGTTCGATCGACCCTTGGGTGACCTCGTAACCCTCGCGCCCGGCCAGCACGTTGCCCAGCGTGGACTTGCCGGCGCCGTTGGGACCCATGATGGCGTGCACCTGGCCGGGGGCGAGGTCAAGGCTGAGCCCCTTGAGGATCTCCTTGCCGCCGATGCTTACGTGCAGGTCTTTGATCTTGAGCATGTTCATTCCAATCCTGGTTATCCGACGGCGCCTTCGAGCGACACTTCCAGCAATTTCTTGGCCTCCACCGCGAACTCCATCGGCAGCTCGCGGAACACCTGCCGGCAGAAGCCGTCGACGATCATCGACACCGCGTCTTCCTCGCCGATGCCGCGGCTGAGGCAATAGAAGAGCTGGTCTTCGCTGATCTTCGAGGTGGTGGCCTCGTGTTCGACCGTGGCCGTCGGGTGCTTGACCTCGATGTAGGGGAAGGTGTGCGCACCGCACTTCTTGCCGATCAGCAGGCTGTCGCACTGGGTGTAGTTGCGGGCGTTGGCGGCGGTTTTTTCGATCTTCACCAGGCCGCGGTAGGTGTTCTGGCCGCGGCCGGCGCTGATGCCCTTGGAGATGATCTTGGACTTGGTGTTCTTGCCCAGGTGGATCATCTTGGTGCCGGTGTCGGCCTGCTGGCGGTGGTGGGTAAGCGCCACCGAATAGAACTCGCCAACCGAATCGTCGCCCTTGAGCACGCAGCTGGGGTACTTCCAGGTGATCGCCGAACCGGTCTCGACCTGGGTCCAGGAAATCTTCGAACGGTCGCCGCGGCATTCACCGCGTTTGGTGACGAAGTTGTAGATGCCGCCCTTGCCGTTCTCGTCGCCCGGGTACCAGTTCTGCACCGTCGAGTACTTGATCTCGGCGTCTTCGAGCGCCACCAGTTCGACCACCGCCGCGTGCAGCTGGTTCTCGTCGCGCTGGGGCGCCGTGCAGCCTTCGAGGTAGGACACGTGGCCCTTTTCCTCGCAGATGATCAGGGTGCGCTCGAACTGGCCGGTGTGGCCGGCGTTGATGCGGAAATAGGTGCTCAGCTCCATCGGGCAGCGCACGCCCTTGGGGATGAAGACGAAGCTGCCGTCGGAGAACACCGCCGAGTTGAGTGCGGCGAAGTAGTTGTCGCCGGTGGGCACCACCGTGCCCAGGTACTTGCGCACCAGCTCGGGGTGTTCCTTGATGGCCTCGGACATCGAGCAGAAGATCACGCCCTTCTCGGCCAGTTCCTTGCGGAAGGTGGTGCCGACCGACACCGAGTCGAACACCGCGTCCACCGCCACGCCGGCCAGCTTGGCGCGTTCGTGCAGCGGCACGCCGAGCTTTTCGTAGGTGTCGAGCAGCTCCTGCGGGACTTCCGACAGTGACTTGTACTTCGGGCCCTTGGGCGCACTGAAGTAGCTCAGCGACTGCAGGTCGATCGGCGCGATTTCAAGCTTGGCCCACTCGGGCATCGGCATGGTGAGGAAATGCCGGTAGGCGGCCAGGCGCCACTCGGTCATCCATTCGGGCTCTTCCTTCTTGGCCGAAAGGGCGATGACGATGTCTTCGCTCAGGCCGGGCGGGAAGGTGTCGGATTCGATGTCGGTGATGAAGCCGGCGTCGTAGCGACGCGCCAGCCGTTCGTGGATCTGTTGGTTTTCGATGGCCATGTCAGCCTCCTGCCGGCGCCAGGCGTAGGGGAATGGCCCGGC
>NZ_CAXBJS010000107.1:0-9240 GCF_963976025.1 uncultured Arenimonas sp. | reverse complement strand
GGCCAGCAAGCCCCGCCCCGAATCCGACAGCCTGGGCGAGCTGCAGGTCCCCGCCGAGGCGCTGTACGGTGCCCAGACCCAGCGTGCCGTGCAGAATTTCCCGATTTCCGGCCTGCGCATGCCGCGTGACTTCATCCGGGCCCTGGGCCTGGTCAAGGCCGCCGCCGCCGGCGCCAACGCCGCCCTGGGCCACCTGCCCGAAGACCAGGCCGAAGCCATCCGCAGCGCCGCCCTGCAGGTGGCGGAAGGTGACCTGGACGGCCAGTTCCCCGTGGACGTGTTCCAGACCGGCTCGGGCACCTCGAGCAACATGAACGCCAACGAGGTCATCGCCCGCCTGGCCTCCAAGGGCCGCAAGGCGCCCGTGCACGCCAACGACCACGTCAACATGGGCCAGAGCTCGAACGACGTGGTGCCCACGGCCATCCAGGTCGCCGCCGTGCTGGCCTGCCGCGAGCGCCTGCTGCCGGCCATCAAGCACCTGCGCCTTTCGATCGACCGCAAGGCGCGCCGGGTCGGCAAGGCCGTCAAGACCGGCCGGACGCACCTGATGGACGCGATGCCGGTGACCCTGGGGCAGGAAATGGGCGCCTGGTCGGCGCAACTGGCCTCGGCGGCCGAACGCATCGATGACAGCCTGGATCGCCTGGTCCGCCTGCCCATCGGCGGCACCGCGGTCGGCACCGGCATCAACGCCGATCCACGTTTTGGACGCCGCGTGGCCAAGGATCTCGCCAAACTTTCGGGCCAGCGTTTTGCCCAGGCCAGCAACCTGTTCGAGGGCATCGCCGCCCAGGACGGCGCGGTCGAACTCTCCGGCCAGCTCAATACCCTGGCGACGGCGCTGATGAAGATCGGCAACGACCTGCGCTGGATGAACTCCGGGCCGCTGGCGGGCCTGGGCGAAATCGAGCTGCCGGCGCTGCAGCCGGGCAGTTCGATCATGCCGGGCAAGGTCAATCCGGTGCTGCCCGAGGCGCTGTGCATGGTCTGTGCCCAGGTCATGGGCAACCACGTCACCGTCACCGTGGCCGGCGCCAGCGGCAACTTCCAGCTCAACGTGATGCTGCCGGTGATCGCGCACAACCTGCTGCAGTCGATCGACCTGCTGGCCAATTCGATGCGGGTGCTGGCCGACGGCGCCATCGCCGGGTTCAGCGTGCGCCACGACCGCCTGGAACAGGCGCTGGCGCGCAACCCCATCCTGGTGACCGCCCTGAACCCGGTGATCGGCTACGAAAACGCCGCCGCCATAGCAAAACAGGCCTACCGCGAGGGCAGGCCGGTGCTGGCGGTGGCGATGGAACGCACCGGGCTTGAGGAAAAGGTGCTGCGCAAGCTGCTCGACCCGGCCGCGCTGGCCGAAGGCGGCATCCACGGGGCACCGGGCGGGGGCGGCGGCTGACCGCCCCGCGCGATCAGTTCTTCGGAATGCTGACCTTGCCGCGCACGCGGCCGTGGCCGACGTCGCCGCTGCCGAGCTGTTCGACCATCAGGTCGCCGTCCACGTCGTTCACGTCGAGGTCGCCCGAGCCGATGCGGCCCACGCGCACGCTGCCGCCGACGCGGTCGAACGTGATGTCGCCCGAGCCGAGCGAACCAACTTCCACGTCACCGCGGATGCGGCTGGCGTCGAGGTCGCCGGAGCCCACCGAACGCAGGTCCAGGCTGCCGATGTCGTCGAGCTCGATGTCGCCCGAGCCGACCCTGGCCGTGACCGCGCCGGCAATGGCGCGGGCTTCAAGGTCGCCCGAACCCACTTCGGCCGACAGGCTGGCGACGCCGTTGACCTCCACGTCGCCCGAGCCCAGGTCGATCTCGTAGGCCAGGCCCGCCGGCAGGCGTGCCTCGACTTCCAGGTAAGCGTAGGTGGGGCTGAAGAACACGCCCGAGCTGCGGCCCTTGCGTTCGATGCGCACCACCAGGGTGTCGCCGCGGCGGCTGGATTCGACCACCAGCTGCGGCAGGTAGTCGGGATCGGAGGCGCAGGCGCGGATGCGCAGCGGGGCTGCGGCATCGGCGGCGACGCCGTCTACGCGCAGGTCGTGCGAGGTGACTTCGAAACGCACCTGGCTGATGCCGTCCAGGTCCAGCGCCAGCTGGCGTTTGTCTTCGTGCTTGCAGTCGCTGGCCGCGGCCAGGCCGGGCAGCAGGAGAAGGGGCAGGGCGAGGAATTTCATGGTCAGGGCTCCGGGCTCAGTTGACGTTGACGTGGCAGTCGTCGATGTCCGACTCGTCCATATCGGCATAAGGCGCGAACTCGGGTACGGCCTCGGCCAGGGCCTGCTGGCTCTGGTAAAGCTCGGGCAGGCGGTCGCAGAGGGTCAGCGCCACGGCTTCGATTTCCTTGGCCTTTTCCTTGGCATTTTCCTCGACCGCGGCGGTGCCCTCGCCGCTGAGCAGGCCGTTGATGGCGATGCCGACGCTTTCCTTGGCCAGTTCGGCGCCCTGCATGCCGATGCCGACGCCGGCTTCGGCGATGGCGGCGACGTTGCCGCGGTAGGCGATGGCCAGCTCACGCTGGGCCGGATCCAGGCCGACCGGCTTGCCGTCGATGAGCATCTCGCCTTCGGGCGTCAGTTCGGCGTGGGGCAGGCCCTTGCCGCGGCCCAGGTCGAGGTTTTCCGAGGCCATTTCCTCACGCACTTCCCGGGCCACCTTTTCGGCCAGCGAAAGATCGCCGCCGCCGTCGTCTTTGCCACCGCAGCCGGCCAGGGCCAGCACCGGGACGAGAAGGAACAGGGAGAGTCGGGACATGGGAAGCCTCTTGCGTGGGTGGGCGGGAAACAAGACAGCGGGGCGGCCGTGCAGGCCCGCCCCGCCGGGGGAATCAACCTTCGTCGCGGCTGCGGCGGTAGTGCATGGCGGCGAAGATCATCGCCACGCCGACGGCCGCGCCGATCCAGAGGTCGAGGGTGGCGAAGGCACCCCAGGACTGCTGGGCGGAGAACAGGAAGACGATGTCTTCGGGGCCATCCGGGTTGAAGTTGACCAGACGCGGATCGCTGGCGCCGCGGTAGACCAGGTCCATGCCCGGCACGGTGCCCAGCAGCAGGCGACCGACCACGTGCTGCCAGAACCAGCTGGCGCTGGAGCCGAACATTTCCATCACGTCGAACCAGGTCACCAGGATGCCGGCGAACACGGGCACCAGCAGCGCCCAGAGGAAGGGCTTGGTGCGTGCCCAGGCCGAGACCAGCATCAGCCAGCCGACGGTCGGCAGGGCCCAGGCCGCGTAAACGGGCAGGGACGCGATCATGTGGAAGGAAATCGTGAGCGGGCTGGCCGGACCCCAGATCAGCGAGACCGGATTGCCGCCGTGGAACAGCACGTAGCCGCTGAGCAGCACCAGGAAGCCGATCGAGGTGATGATCGCCGCGCCCATCGCGAACAGCGGGGCCACCACCAGCGCACTGGCCACCTTCGACAGCACGGTCTGGCCGTCGGACAGCGGCAGCGACTTCCAGAACAGGATGCTGCGGTCCTTGCGCTCGTCGTACAGCGCGCCCAGGCAGTAGAAGAACACCACGAAGGCCAGCACGATCAGGGGCCAGGAGCCCGCCATCAGCGTGCCCAGGTCGAGGCCGCCGCCCAGTTCCGCCATTTCCTTGGGACTCAGGTTCTCGGTGAGCTGGTCGAGCTTGACGCCGTTCATCTGCAGTTCGCCCTGCTCGACGCTGCGACGCATGCTTTCACCGGCGATAACGGCCAGGGCGCTGATGATCAGGAATACACCGCCGGTGATCAGCGGCGCCCACAGGAACCCGCCACGGTGTTCCCAGTATTCACGCTTGAGAAGCCATTTGAAGGTGTTCATGCGTAGGTTCCTTTCATGGTGGCGACGAACAGGTCGGCGATGCCGGGGTTGCGGACCTCGCCGAAGGTGGCGACCTGCTCCCGGGGCACGCCGTCGAACAGCATCACGGCCTTGCCGAACACGGTGCGTTCGTCGATGGGGTTCAGGGCGCGGGCGGCCTCGGCCTTGTCGGCGGGCACCATCACCTCGGTGAAACGTTCGCCCACTTCGTCCATCGTCGCCGAGAGCACGATCTTGCCCTCGCGGATGAACATCAGGTCGGTGAGGATGTGTTCGATCTCCTCGACCTGGTGGGTGGTGACGACGATGGTCTTGTTCTCGTCGAAGTAGTCCTCCAGCAGGTTCTGGTAGAACTGCTTGCGGTAGAGGATGTCCAGGCCGAGCGTCGGTTCGTCGAGCACCAGCAGCTTGGCGTCGATGGCCATCACCAGCGCCAGGTGCAGCTGCACGATCATGCCCTTGGACATCTGCTTCACTTTCATGTCCGGGTGCAGCTTGGTGTGCGCCAGGTAGGCCTCGGCCTTCTTGCGGTCGAAGCGCGGGTGCACGCCGGCGACGAAATCAACGGCCTGCTTCACCTTGATCCAGCGCGGCAGCACGGCCACGTCGGCGATGAAACACACGTCCTGCATCACGTCGTCACGCTCGGTGCGCGGGTTCTTGCCCAGCACCTTGAGCTCGCCTTCGAAGGGCACCAGGCCCAGGGCGGCCTTGAGGGTGGTGGTCTTGCCCGAGCCGTTCGGGCCGATCAGGCCGACGATGCGGCCGGCGGGGATCTCGAAGCTGATCGAATCCACGGCGGGCTTGCCCTTGCCGTAGCGCTTGGAGAGGTTGCGTGCGGAAATGACGGCGCTCATCAGTTGCTCTCCTTTGCCTGGTCCATGAGTTTCCCGATGTCCAGGCCGAGGCGCTGGATGCGCTCGACCACCAGCGGCCATTCTTCCTTCAGGAAGCGGTCGCGCTCGGATGCCAACAGGTTTCCGCGCGCCCCTTCGGTCACGTACATGCCAAGTCCCCTTCTTTTTTCCACGAGTCCTTCGTCCGCCAGCTCCTGGTAGGCGCGGGAGACGGTGATTGGGTTGAGCTGATATTCGGCGGCGATCTGCCGGACCGAGGGCAGGGCCTCGCCGGGCTGGAGGATGCCGTCGAGCATCATCGCCACCACTTTGTCCTTGAGCTGCCGGTAGATCGGCGCACTGTCATTCCAGGCGATGGTCATTTCAGGACTCCTGGCGGGGCATGAGGGCGGCCATGGACACATAGGGCATGGCGATCTGGCGCTTCAGGGCGCCGCGGCTGATCTGGTGGGCCCGCAGCAGGGCTTCGGCGTCCGGGGCGTCCTGCTCGTCGGTTTCGACCGCGACGAGGGTCGTCGCAGGCGACAGCGAGACTGGTTGGCTCGGCGCCTCGCCGAGGCCGTAGCCGGCAACCAGGACGCTGAGCGAAACAGCCAGGGCCATCAGGTTGGTTTTGATCTTGGGGGTCATGTGCGGCCTCCCGCGTTGGTGAGGTATTGGTCAGGTGTTGTAGCGAACTATAACACCCAAAAACCGGCTGTCAACACCTTTTGCACACCAAGGGGCCCAAACTGATGGCATAGGCGCGGATGGTCCGCGCCGGAGGGGTGGACGATGGGCAGCAAATGGCTTGTTTTACTGGCCGGCCTGATGGCCGTGGCACCGGCTTTTGCCGGGGAAAAGCTGCTGGACCGGGATTTCCGGAAGCTGGCCGGCAAGGAGACGGTGAACCTGGACCAGGCCTACGGTGGCCAGGTGCTGCTGGTGGTCAACACCGCCAGCAAGTGCGGTTTCACCCCGCAGTACGAGGGCCTGGAAGCCATGTACGCCAAGTACAAGGACCAGGGATTCGCGGTCCTGGGCTTCCCGTCCAATGATTTCATGGGCCAGGAGCCGGGCAGCGAAGAAGACATCGCGGAGTTCTGCACGCTTACCTACGGCGTCAAGTTCCCGATGTTCGAGAAAGTGCAGGTGCGCGGAAGCGGCGCCACGCCGCTCTACCGGGACCTGGCCGCGGCCACGGGCGAGGCGCCGGGCTGGAACTTCCACAAGTACCTGATCGACCGCGAGGGCAAGGTGGTGGCCAGTTTCGGCAGCCGCACGACCCCGGACGATCCCAAGCTGGTGGCGGAAATCGAGAAGCAGCTGGCCCGGCCGGCACCCGCGGCCAAGGCCGCCAAGGCGGGCTGATCCGGGCCTGCGCCTGAACCGCCGCCACGGCCGTGATTGCCGTGGCGGCGGTGCATCGCGACAATAGCGGGCGTCGTGCCGTTCCGGCCCGCCCCTTCAGGAGTTTTGCCGCAATGAATCCCGCCCTGCGTTTCGCCGCGCCGCTGGTTCTCGCCAGCCTGGTGCTCAGCCTCAGTGCCTGCAAGTCCGAAACCCCGGAGGCCGAAGCCGAGGCTTCCGCCGAAACCGCCGAACCCGCCGCCGCCGAAGCCGGCGCGCCGATCGTCGAAGGCATCGAAGGCCTGGAAACCGAGCGCGCCCAGGTGAGCTACATGATCGGCCTGGACATCGGCCGTTCGATGTCGGTTGTCAAGCAGGACCTCGACCTGGACGTCGTGCGCCAGGCCATGGAGGACGCGTTCGAAGAACGTGAGCCCAAGATCACCGACGAACAGATGAAGCAGATCCAGGAAGCCTTCACCGTGCGCCTGCAGGCGCGCAAGCAGGCCGAAATGGAAGCCGCCGCCGTCGCCGCCAAGGCCGAAGGCGCCGCGTTCCTGGAAGCCAACAAGGACAAGCCCGGCGTCGAGGTCACCGAGAGTGGCCTGCAGTACCGCGTCGAGCGCGCCGGCAATGGCGCCACCCCGAAGGCCGACGACGTGGTGCGCGTGCACTACAAGGGCACGCTGCCCAACGGCGACGTGTTCGACAGCTCCTACGACCGCGGCCAGCCGGCCGAGTTCGGCCTGGGCCAGGTCATCCCGGGCTGGTCGGAAGGCGTGCAGCTGATGAAGGTCGGCAGCAAGTACACCTTCTGGATCCCGTCGGACCTGGGCTACGGCGAAGCCGGTGGCGGTGGCGTGATTCCGCCGCACACCATGCTGACCTTCGAAGTCGAACTGATCGAAATCGTCGAATAAGCCATGCGCGCAACGGTTTTCGGAACCGGTTACGTCGGCCTCGTCACGGGCACCTGCCTGGCCGAGGTCGGCCACCAGGTGACCTGCGTGGACGTGGATGCCGCCAAGGTGGCCGGGCTTCGGGACGGCGTCGTGCCGATCTTCGAACCCGGCCTCGAGCCGATGGTGCTGGCCAACCACGGCGCGGGCCGGCTGGACTTCACCACCGACGCGGCGGCGGCCATCAAGGACGCCGAGGTCATCTTCATCGCCGTCGGCACGCCACCCGACGAGGACGGCAGCGCCGACCTGCAGTACGTGCTGGCGGTCGCCCGCACCCTGGGCCGGCACCTGGCCGAACCGGCGGTGGTGGTGAACAAGTCCACCGTGCCGGTGGGCACGGCCGACAAGGTGCGTGCCGCGATCGCGGCCGAGCTGTCCGCGCGTGGCGTGGACATCCGCTTCGAAGTGGTGTCCAACCCCGAGTTCCTGAAAGAGGGCGCCGCGGTCAACGACTGCATGCGCCCCGACCGCATCGTGCTGGGCGCAAGCAGCGCCACGGCGGTGGAAACGATGAAACGGCTCTACGCCCCGTTCACCCGCAGCCACGAGCGTTTCGTGGTGATGGACGAACGTTCCGCCGAGCTGACCAAATACGCCGCCAACGCCATGCTGGCGACCAAGATCAGCTTCATGAATGAAATGGCGAACATCGCCGAACGCGTGGGCGCCGACATCGAACAGGTCCGCCAGGGCATCGGCTCGGATCCGCGCATCGGCTACCACTTCATCTACCCGGGCGCCGGTTACGGTGGTTCGTGTTTCCCCAAGGACGTGCAGGCGCTGGAACGCACCGCGCGCCAGCACGGCTACGAGGCCGGGCTGCTGCAGGCGGTCGAGGCGGTGAACAAGCGCCAGAAGCACAAGCTGGCCGAACTGGCCCTGCGCCACTTCGGCGGCGACATCGCCGGCAAGACCTTCGCGGTCTGGGGCCTGGCCTTCAAGCCCAACACCGACGACATGCGCGAGGCCGCCAGCCGCGACCTGCTGGCCGACCTGTGGCAGGCCGGCGCAAAGGTGCGCGCCTACGACCCCGAGGCGATGGCCGAAACGCAGCGCATCTTCGGCGGGCGCGAGGACCTGGTGCTGTGCGAGGACCCGGCCCACACGCTGGCAGGCGCCGATGCGCTGGTGCTGGTGACCGAGTGGAAGGCGTTCTGGAGCCCGGATTTCCCGGCCCTGGCCGCGACCCTGCGCGACCGCGTGGTGTTCGATGGCCGCAACGTCTGGGAACCGTCGCAGGTGGAAGCGGCCGGGCTGGCGTATTACGGCATCGGCCGCGGGCGCAGCCTGCAGGCCGGGCAGGGCAGCGGCCATGGCCACTGACGTCCAGCAGCGCCTGGCCGAACTCGAAACCCGCCTCGCCTTCCAGGAACACACCCTCACCGAGCTCAGCGACGCCCTGGCGGAAACCCGCCTGGAGTCGGCCCGCAACGCCCAGACCCTGGTGCGCGTTATGGACGAACTCAAGCAGTTGCGTACCCTGCTGTACGCCGATCCCGGCAGCGAACCTCCGCCGCCGCACTACTGAAGCACATCCCCCGATGAGCAATTCGCTGCGTGAAAAACTGCTGGGCCTGGGCTTCAAGGCCCCGGACCCGGAACCCCGGCGCGAGCGCCCCGAACGCGGCGGCAAACCCGCCGGCAAGGGCGGGGAACGTGCGCCCGGCAAATCCGGCAAGCCTGGTGATCGTGCGCCCGGCAAGCGAGGTGAGCGTGCCCCGGGCAAGGGCGGCGAACGCCCGTCCGGCCGGGGCAAGCCGCGCCCGGGCGGCCGTGCGCCGCGCAGCCAGGAAGAGATCGACCTGGCCAAGGCGTACGCGATCCGCGCGCAGAAGGAAAAGCAGGAACGCATCGAAGCCGAACGCCTGAAGCAGGAAGAAGCGGCGCGCCGTCGCGCCGCCAAGGCGCAGGTGGCCGAACTGCTCAAGGACAAGGCGCTCAACGTCGCCGACGCCGAGCTCGTTCGCCATTTCGAATACGGCGGCAAGATCAAGCGCATCTACGTGACGCCGGACCAGCTCAAGGCGCTCAACGCCGGCGAGCTGGCGGTGGTGCAGCTCGACGGCCGCTACCAGCTGGTCACCGTCGCGCTGGCCGACGAAGTCGCGGCCCTGCTGCCCAGCCTGCTGGCGCTGAAGGTCGACCCGAACGCCCCGGCCGAAGACGACCCCTACGCCGATCCGCGTTACCAGGTGCCCGACGACCTGGTCTGGTAGCACCCTTGTAGGAGCGCCTTCAGGCGCGAATCCCTTCTTTGCCAAAGGCAAAGTCAAAA
>NZ_CAXBJS010000106.1:0-9255 GCF_963976025.1 uncultured Arenimonas sp. | reverse complement strand
GGCGCCGCTCATTTTCGTCAGCAGCAGCGGCAGTTCGACGTTCTTCTGGGCGCTGAGCACCGGCAGCAGGTTGTAGAACTGGAAGACGAAGCCGACGTGTTCGGCGCGCCACTTGGCCAGTTCGCCGCCGCTGAACTGGTCGATGCGCCTGCCGTCGACGCTGACGCTGCCGGCGGTGGGCGTGTCCAGGCCGCCGATGAGGTTTAGCAGGGTGGTCTTGCCCGAACCGGACGGGCCCATCAGCGCCACGAAGTCGCCGCGCGGGATGTCCAGGTCGATGCCGTGCAGCACCTCGACGGTCTGCTTGCCGCGGGTGTAGTGCTTGGTCAGTTGGCGGATCTGAACCAGGGAATCAGACATGACGACCTCTCGATGAATTTGTAGGAGGGGCCTGAGCCCCGATGCTGCTTTTGTGGGAGGAGCTTGAGCCCCGATGCCTTGGACCTAGTTCTCCACGACAACCTTCGCCCCATCCGCCAGCTCCACCGGCGGCGCCAGCACGACCTTCTCACCCACCGCCAGCCCGCGGCTGACGCGGCTGCGGCCGTCGCGGGCGTCGGCCACCTGCACTTCGCGCTGGCTGGCGCGGCCTTCGCGCACGACGAAGGCGACGGTGCGGCCTTCGCGCTGCACCACGGCCCCGGCGGGCACGGTGACGCCGGTGGCCAGCGGGGCATTGGCGGTCGGCGGCGGCGCGTCTTCCAGGAAGGACACGCGTACGCCCATGTCGGGCACCACGCGTTCATCGCGCTCGAGCAGCGCGATGCGCACCTTGATGGTGGCCTTGCTGCGGTCGGCGGTGGGCACGATGGCGATCACTTCGGCCGGGATGCGCCAGTCCGGGTAGGCATTGAGCACGGCCTCGACCTTCTGGCCCGGCTTGACCCGGCCGATGGTCGCTTCGTTGACGTCCACGTTGATTTCAAGCGAATCCATGTCCACGACGGTGCCGATGCCGGTGCGGGTGAAACCACCACCGGCGGAAATCGGCGAGATCATTTCGCCCGGCTGGGCGGCCTTCACCGTCACCACGCCGGCGAAGGGCGCGCGCACGATGGTGTTGTCGACGCCGATGCGCGCCAGGGCGAGCGATTGTTCGGCGACGCGGATGTTGCTGCGCGCGGACTGGACCTGGGCGGCCAGCGCATCGTGTTCGCCCTGGGCCTGGTCGAGCGCGGCGGCGGCGACGAGTTTCTGCGCGGCCATGTCGCGGGTGCGCGCCAGCGTCTGCCGGGCCAGCTTGAGCTGGGCGTCGGCGCGGCTGGCGTCGTTGCGCGCGGCTTCCAGCCGGGCCTGGGCCAGGTCCTGCTGGGCCTGGGCGTCGGTGGCCTCGAGCCGGGCCATTACTTCGCCGGCTTCGACGACCTGGCCTTCTTCGATCAGCACCTCGTCCACCTTGCCGGTGATCTTCGAGGACACCGTGGCGATGCGGCGGGCGGTGACATACCCGCTGGCGTCGAGCACCGAGGTCCCGGCCGAAGCGGCCGCCGAGGTTTCCGCTTCGGCGATGGCCACGCGCACCGGCACGGCGTCTTCGCGCAGCAGCCAGAAGGCGCCGGCGCCAAGCACCAGCAGCGCGGCGCCGGCCAGCCAGGGCCAGGCGCCGCGCCCGCGCGCCGGTCCGGGCGCGGCGGCGGCCTTGCGGTCGATGCGCAGTTCCTTGATGAGGTCCGACGAAGCAGGCATGGCGGCTCGTATCCGGTGACAGGCGGGCAGTGTACCCGCCGTCCGGTGACGACCAAGGTGCCGGAAGTTAGTTTCTGCAGGTGACGAGTGTCACCTGCGCCGGCCTCAGCCGCCGAAGCGCTTGCGCAGCAGTCCCCAGGCGGCGCGCAGGCCCTGGGCTTCACCGCCGGCGGGTTTGCCCGGGCGGGTGTTGTCGTTCCAGGAGTACACGTCGACGTGGGTCCAGGCCTGGCCTTCGGGCACGAAACGCTCGAGGTACAGGGCCGCGGTGACGCAGCCGGCCATGCGCGTGGAACCGGAATTGGCCAGGTCGGCGACGTTGGACTTGAGGTAGTGCAGGTAAGGGCGCCAAAGCGGCATGCGCCACAGCGGGTCGCGGCTGGCTTCGCCGGCGGCCAGGTAATCGGCGGCGACCGATTCGTCGTTGGCGAACAGCGCCGGCAGGTCGGGGCCCAGCGCGATGCGTGCGGCGCCGGTGAGCGTGGCGAAGTCCATCAGCAGCGCCGGCTTGCCTTCTGCGGCATAGGTGAGCGCGTCGCACAGCACCAGCCGGCCTTCGGCGTCGGTGTTGTCCACTTCCACGCTGAGGCCCTGGCGCGTGGCCAGCACTTCGCCGGGGCGGAAGGCGTTGGGGCCGATGGCGTTTTCGACCGCCGGCACCAGCATCTGCAGGAACACCGGCAGCTTGCGCGCCATCACCAGCTTGGCCAGGCCCAGGGCGTGGGCGGCGCCGCCCATGTCCTTTTTCATGTTGCGCATGCCGTCGGAGCCCTTGATGTCCAGGCCGCCGGTGTCGAAACACACGCCCTTGCCGACGATGGCCAGGCGCGGGTGCGCGGGGTCGCCCCAGGTGAGTTCAATGAGACGCGGCGCGCGGTGGCTGGCGCGGCCGACGGCGTGGATGGCCGGGAAGTTCTGGTCGGTGAGCGCGTCGCCGACCACGCAGCGGATCTCGCCGCCGTGGGCGCGCGCCAGTTCGGCGGCCGCGGCCTCGAGCTCGGCCGGGCCCATGTGTTCGGTCGGGGTGTTGATGAGGTCGCGGACCAGGCCGGCGGCTTCGATGTGGGCCAGGGCTTCGGCCACGGCTTCGCCGTCGCCGGGCATGACCAGCCGGGCCGGCTCGCGGCTGGGCTTGAGGTAGCGGCCGAAGTGGTAGCTGCCCAGGCCCCAGCCCAGCACCGCCAGCCCCGGATCGACGGCCTGCGGGCTGTTGTCGGCCAGGCGGTAGCTGCCCGGCGGCAGCATCTGGGGCAGGTGTGCCAGCGCCAGCGGGTCGGCGGCGTCGGCCACGGTGGCCAGGGCGAAGGCCGGCTGGCCGTCGGCGCCGGGCACCAGCAGCGGCGCGCCGGGCTGGCCGGTGAAGTCGTTCGCCCGCAGCCAGGCCTGCACCGTCGCCGGCTGCGCCTCGCGCCAGGCCGCCAGGCCGTCGCGCCCGACCAGCACCAGCGGCAGGGCGCCGTCGGCGGACTCGGGGCGGTCGAAGCAGGCGGGCAGGTTCATCGTGGCTCCGTGGCGGCGGGGTGGGATTCAAGCCAGTCGGCGAGACCGGCTAGCGTAGCGAATTCAAGGTCGGGCCGGGGTAGCCCCTGGGGCCAAGAATCTTTCTTGCGATTGATCCAGCAGCTGCGCAGGCCGGCCCGGCGGGCGCCCATGACGTCCAGCAGCGGGTCGTCGCCGATGTGCAGCACCTGGGCCGGTTCCAGGCCGAGGCGTTCGCAGGTGGCCAGGAAGATCGGGGTGTCGGGTTTGGCGTGGCCCTGGTCGCGGGCGCTGATGAAGCAGTGGAAGTGGCTGTCGATGCCGATGCGCGCCAGGTCGGCGTTGCCATTGGTGAGCGCGGCCACCGGCCAGCGCGCCGACAGCCGGGCCAGGGCGGCCAGGGCGTCGGGATAGAGCTCGACCTGGTTGCGGCTGGCGAAAAAGGCCTCGAAGGCTTCTTCGGCGCGGCCGACGTCGTCGCCGGAGCGTTCCAGCGCCAGCTGCAGCGAAATCAGCCGCTGCTGGGTGAAGTCGTGCACCAGGTGCGGGTGTCCGGCCGCCACTTCCTCGCGCAGCCGGCGCATGCGGTGCACCGGGAAGCGGTTGGCCGTGCGCGGGCAGTGCTCGCGCAGGTAGGCGTCGAGCGCGCGCTCGGCGCGTTCGATCGAAGGCCAGATCGGCCAGAGGGTGTCGTCAAGGTCGAGGCTGAGCGCCCGGGGCAGCGTTTCCACCGGCCGATGATAGCGCGGGGCCGCGGCAGCGGCCCGTGAAGCCGGCGTCACTCCAGCAGCCGCGACCAGCCCTTCCAGTCCTCGACGTGGTCGGCGACGATCTTCAGGCACACCAGCATCGGCACCGCCACCAGCAGCCCGGGCACGCCCCACAGCCAGCCCCAGAGCATCAGCCACAGGATGATCGCCAGCGGATTGATGTGCATCGTGCGGCCCAGCACCATTGGGGTAAGCAGCTGGCTTTCCAGGGCGTTGAGCGCGATGAAACCGGCGGCGGGCAGCATCGCCGCGCCCAGGGTGTCGAACTGCGACAGGCCGACCAGCGACAGCATCAGGAACATCACCAGCGGGCCGACGATGGGCGTGAGGTTCAGGCCGGCGGCCAGCACGCCCCACAGCAGCGGGTCGGGCACGTCCAGCCACCACAGCCAGGCCACCGTGGCCATGCCCAGGATCGAGCTGGTGCCGCTGATGGTGAGCATGTAGCGCGAAAGGTCGGACTGGATCTGCTGCACGATGCCGGCCGTAAGCTTCTTGTGCGCCCGCGTCGGCCGCAGGTCCAGCAGCTTGCGCAGCACGTCGTCGCCGAACACCAGGAAACTGAAGGTCAGCAGGATCACCGCCAGGATCGGGCCGACCACGCCGGGAATGGCGTCGACAAGGTCCGGCTGCGGCGGCTGCACCACCACGGCTTCGTTGCCCTGGCCGGGCTCCTTGGTCAGGCTGCCCAGCGATTCGCGGGCGCGGTTGGCCTGGTTGAAGGGTTCGATCATCTGCTGCAGCTTGGGCGCGGCGTCGCGCATCACGAACGGCACCTTGCGCACCCACTCGGCCGCCGGCGCCGCCAGGAAGGTGCCGACCGCGCCGATGGTGCCCAGCAGCGCCGCCACCAGCAGCACCGCCGACACCGCGCGCGGCAGCCAGCGCAGCGGCGCGCGCCGCATCAGCGGGGCCAGCAGCAGCGCGAAGAAGCCGGCCAGCACGATTGGCAGGATCAGGCTGCTGGCCAGGTAGCAGGTATAGAGCAGGGCCGCGATGACCAGCAGCCACATCGGCCGCGCCTGCGCGCGCCGCTGCGCCGGCCCGCGGTCGGGCGCGGGTTTGGGCTCGGAGCCCGGCCGGGTCGGGGAAGCCGGCGTTGCCTGCCGCGACCCGGTGTCGGGCCCGGAGCCGGACTCGCCGCCGCCGCGCGGCCGCCTACGCCGTGCCACGGCGCGCCCTTGCAGCCTTCGCGGCCCGCGCCTTCTTGGCGGCGGCGGCTTTCACCGCCGCGCGTTCAGCGGCTTCTTCGGCCTCGGCCGCTTCTTCGGCGGCGGCTTGTGCTTCCGCCTCGGCCTGCGCCTGGGCGTCCGCTTCTTCGTCGTTGACCTCTTCGGCCATTTCGTCTTCTTCGGCCGACTGCAGGCCGGCGGCGGCGGTGATGCCCGCCAGCAGGCCCGGCAGCACCGCCTCGAGCACCATCGAAAACACCGGGCCGCCCAGCACCTTGCCGGCCAGCGACTGGTGGCCGCCCTTGGGTTCCTTCAGGCCAACCGCGAAACCCAGGGCTGCGCCGGACACCAGGATGCGGGTGGGCGTGGCGCTGCGGTGCAGTTCCTGGCGCAGGTGTTCGCGGGTGTCGCTGATCTGCTGCCGGCGCTCGACGCAGTGCGTTTCGGCTTCGTGCACGGCGGCCAGGCGTTCGCTCAGTTTCATGGAGCGGCCTCGTCATCGCCGGCCGACGGCGGTTCGGAGGGCAGGCCCTTGAGGCCCAGCTTGACCTGCCGGCGGGTGGCTTCGAAATCCAGGTGCCGCATCAGGCCGTGCGCGCGCCAGGCGGCGAGCGCGCCGATGAGCACGCTAAGCAGCAGCGGCACCGCGATCGCCAGCGGCCAGGACGCGCCGGTGGCGCGGATGCCGGCGACGATAAGCGCCGTCAGCAGGCCCCAGGTGGTGGCCACCATCACGGTGGCCAGCATCAGCAGCACCATCGCTTGCGTCAGCGCATGGCGGGCCAGCCCGACCTCGGCCAGGAACAGCTGGCGCAGTGCGTGCAGCGTGCCGAAATAGGCGCTGGCGGTGTCGCGGGCCGCGGAAAGCACCGCATGCGCGTCGTCGCCGAGCTTGCCAGCGCCTTCGCCGGCGCGCGGATCCGCGTCGGTCATGGCGTGGGCTTACTTGCGGCGCGTCAGCGCGGCGACCAGGTAACCGGCGGCGAAGGCGACGCCGAAGGACGCCAGCGGCTTGCTGCGGATCAGGTCTTCGGCCTGGTTGAGCATGCCGCGGCCCTGTTCCATCAGGCCTTCGAGTTGTTCGTTGATTTCAGCGCGCGCTTCGGACGCGGCGGCGGCGCCGGCTTCAAGGGCTTCGTCGACGCCGGACTTGAGCGCGTCGCGGGCGTCGCCCAGGTTTTCCTTTGCCTGGTCGATGTGGCGGGCGTTTGCTTGCTGCTCAGGACTCATGGGGGGCTCCTCCGGTACGACCTGTTGAAGACGTGTCCACCTTACACCGTAAGCCGCTCGCGGCGCGGTCTCACTCCATGCGCAGGAAGCCGGTGCGGCCACCCCGGCGCACGTCCAGCTGCAGGGCCCGCGGCGGGTCCTGCATGCGGTCGCGGAAGGCCTGCAGGTCGTCGACGCGGCGCTGGTTGACGCCCAGGATGTAGTCGCCCGGACGCAGGCCGCTGCGGGCGGCGCGACTGTTGGCTTCGACCTTGCTGGCGACCACGCCGTACCAGCCGCGCTGGCGGAAACGTTCGGGCAGTTCGGCCAGGGTGGCGCCGGCCAGGCGCGGGTCGATGTCGGCGCCGTCGATTTCGGTGGTGCGCGCCTTGAGCACGGCCTGCACGCTCAGCCGGCGCTCTTCGCGCATCAGGTCCAGGCGCACCTGTTCGTCCACCGGCAGCAGGCCCTCGAGGTTGCGCAGGGCCTGGGCGCTGTCGACGCGGGTGCCGTTGGCGGCCACCACCAGGTCGCCCGGGCGCACGCCGGCGGCTTCGGCGGGGCTGCCGCGGTAGACGCGGGTGACCACGGCGCCGCGCTGGTTGGCCGGCAGGCCCAGCTGTTCGGCCAGGCGCGGGTTCAGGTCTTCGCTGTCCAGGCCCAGGCTGCCGCGGCGCACTTCGCCATAGGCCAGCAGCTGGCGCTTGACCTCGTCGGCCAGGTTGGCGGGGATGGCAAAACCCAGGCCGATGTTGCCGGCGGCGCTGCCGCGCGGGTTGAAGCTGGCGGTGTTGATGCCGACCAGTTCGCCGCGCAGGTTGACCAGCGCGCCGCCGGAATTGCCCGGATTGATGGACGCGTCGGTCTGGATGAAGTTTTGATAGCCGAGGCCCTGCAGGCCGCTGCGGCCCACGGCCGAGACGATGCCGCTGGTGACGGTCTGGCCCAGGCCGAAGGGATTGCCGACGGCGACCACGAAGTCGCCCACGCGCAGGCTGCTCGAGTCGGCCAGGGGAATGGCCACCAGCTCTTCGGCCGGGATGCGGATGACGGCGACGTCGGTGTCCGGGTCCGAGCCGATGAACTCAGCTTCGAAGGTGCGGCCGTCGGCCAGGGTCACCGACACTTCGTCGGCGTTTTCGATGACGTGGTGGTTGGTCAGCACCAGGCCGCGTTCGGCATCGACGATGACGCCCGAGCCCAGCGACTGCTGGCTTCGCTGCTGGGGCATGCCGGGCATGCCGAACAGTTCGGCCAGCGGGTTGCGCACGCGCACCACCTGGCGGCTGTAGATGTTCACCACCGCCGGGGTCACCTGTTCGAGCATCGGCGCCAGCGAGGGCAGGGCCACCCCGTCCACCTCGACCGGCAGGGCGGCGTGGGCCGCGCGCGGCAGGGCCAGTTCGGCGGCCTTTTCCAGGGCCTGGTCGCCGCGGCTGGGCGGGGCCGGGGCGGCGGCGGCATCGGACGCGGCCGGCTGGGCCAGCCAGTGGGCGGCCCCGGCGCCGGCAAGGGCGGCGATCAGCAGGGCGGCAACGGTGGGCAAACGCATCAGGCAGGTCTCCGGGGCGGGTCGGGCAGCCCGCGATTGATACCAGATTGCGTCCAAACGGCGGCTGGACAAGGGGTGTCCGGGGTCGCGCCGGGCCTTCCGGGGCTCCCGGGGCGCCCCACGGCGGGGCGCTTCAACGTGGACCGGGAGAATTTCAGGACAACCGCAGCTCAAAGGGGGAAATGATTGATGGCATTGGAGTTTCCCACCCGGTTTTGATTGCGCCCGGGCGGTTGACAGCCCCTCCGGGCAGGGGTAGTTTTGCCTACCGTTGCCACTACATCTTGTGGTCGGCAGCGGGGGGCGGCCCCAAGGCCTTGGGTTAAAGGCGCGGGGTGGCAAGCAGGTACGACGCGAAGGCGAGACGGCATGCGGAAACCGGAACGGACATCACACAAGCCACGGGGCAAGGTCCCGCGGGCGGGTGACGCTTCCCCCGGATTCCGGGCCGGCTGGACCCGATAAGAATTCAGACAAAGGCGCCCTTCCCGAGGGGGCGCCCCGGGAGGAAGAAAGGACTTATGAGCACGGTTCGCCTGGAGGCGGTAAAGAGCAAAGCGGCGCAGGAAATCGACATGCAGCCGGCATCCCAGGACATCTGGGACAAGAAGTACCGCCTCAAGACCAAGCGTGGCGAACCGGTGGACGCCACCATCGACCACACCTACCAGCGCGTGGCCCGGGCCCTGTCCGATGCCGAGCCGACGGCCGAGAAGCGCAAGTACTGGTACGAACGTTTCCTCTGGGCGCTGCGCCGCGGGGCGATCCCGGCCGGCCGCATCACGTCCAACGCCGGCGCGCTTGAGCACAAGCCGGCCACCAGCACCATCAACTGCACCGTGTCGGGCACCATCACCGACTCGATGGACGACATCCTGGGCAAGGTCCACGAGGCCGGCCTGACGCTCAAGGCCGGCTGTGGCATCGGCTACGAGTTCTCGACCCTGCGCCCGCGTGGCGCTTACGTGTCCGGCGCCGGCGCCTACACCTCGGGCCCGCTGTCGTTCATGGATATCTACGACAAGATGTGTTTCACCGTCTCGTCGGCCGGCGGTCGCCGCGGCGCCCAGATGGGCACCTTCGACGTGGCCCACCCGGACGTGAAGGAATTCATCGGCGCCAAGCGCGAGGACGGCCGCCTGCGCCAGTTCAACCTCTCGCTGCTGGTCACCGACGAGTTCATCAAGGCCGTCGAGGACGACACCGACTGGCCGCTGGTGTTCCCGGTGAACGTCAAGGAAGCCGGCGACGTCGACGTCAACGACCCCAAGCAGGTCATCTGGCGCGAGTGGCCGCATTCGGAGAACTACGTCAGCCGCGAAGACGGCCTGGTGGCCTGCAAGATCTACGGCCACATCCGCGCGCAGCAGCTGTGGAACCGCATCAT
>NZ_CAXBJS010000105.1:0-9584 GCF_963976025.1 uncultured Arenimonas sp. | reverse complement strand
TGTTCGAGGAATGGAGCGGCATGCTCACCAACTTCGTATTTTCCAACTTCGTGCCCAGCTCGGCGAGGATCGTGGAAGACGAGGTGCGGAACTTCGCGAAAAGCGCACGCGAGCTTACGGCCACGGGCGTCGTGGCTCTGTTGGTGTCGCTGCTGCTGACCATGTGGAGCATCGAGTCCACCTTCAACCGCGTCTGGCGGGTGCCGACGCCGCGTTCGGGCCTGCTGCGTTTCCTCATCTACTGGACGCTGCTTACGCTGGGCACCCTGGGTGCGGTGGCCAGCCTGGCGGTCACGTCCTACCTGTTCTCGCTGCCGGTCTGGTCGGGCGAAGCCACCACCTGGGGTACGCGCCTGCTGGGCTACCTGCCCAATGTGGTGGAACTGGCGGTGTTCACCCTGGCCTACTGGCTTATCCCGCACCGCAGCGTGCCGCTGCGTTATGCCCTGGCCGGCGGGCTGTTCGCGACGATCCTGTTCGAACTGGCCAAGCGCGGTTTCGCGGCCTATCTGGTCGGCGTGCCGACGTACGAACAGCTCTACGGCAAGCTGGCGGTGATCCCCATTTTCATGCTGTGGATCTACCTGAGCTGGGTCGTGGTGCTGCTGGGCGCCAGCTTCGCGGCCTCCCTGTCGTCCTTCAGATACCAGCCCAAGGCGCTGCAGCTGCCCGAGGGCATGGAAATGTATGCCTACCTGCGCCTGCTCGGGCGGCTCAACCAGGCCCGCCGCGAAGGTCAGGGCCTGCACATCGCCCAGCTGCAGGAGCGCGAGCCCATGTTCACCGACGACCTGCTCCAGCGCATGCTCGCCGGCCTGTGCGGCCTGAACATCCTGCGCCGCGCCGAAGACGGCACCTGGCTGCTCAGCCGCGACCTCGACACCGTCAGCCTGGGCGAACTGCACGAAGGCCTGGCCCTGCGCGTGCCGGGGCCCATCCACGGCCTGCCCGGTTACGACGACCGCATTGGCCGCGACGCCGCGCGCGCCCTGGCCAACCTGCAGCAACCGCTGGCCGCGCCGCTGGCGCGCAGCGTCGGCAGCTTCTTCACACCCGATCCGGACAATACCAAGCCATGAAGACCTTCCTGCCCGTCCTGCTCGTGGCGACCGTGCTGGCCGCCTGCCAGCCGGCCGCCGAACCCGCACCTGTCGTGGCGCCCGCGCCCGAACCGGCGCCGGCGGCTGAACCCGCCGAGGCCGGCATGCCCAGCCATCCGCGCCTGGTCGTGGAAACGCTCGACCACGGCCCCTTCGACCTGGCGCAGCAGCGCGGCCAGTGGGTGGTGGTGAACTTCTGGGCGACCTGGTGCAAACCCTGCCTGAAGGAAATTCCCGACCTCACCGCCTTCGATGCCGCGCGCGAGGACGTGCGGGTGATCGGCCTGGCCTACGAAGAAATCGAAGCGGCCGACATGCGCGCCTTCCTGGAAAAACACCCGGCGGGTTACCCGATCGCGCTGCTCGACGTTTACGACCCGCCGGCCGACTTCGATACGCCGCGCGGCCTGCCGATGACCTACCTGGTCGACCCGCAGGGCAAGGTTGCGAAGAAGTACCTGGGCCCGATCACCTCCCAGGAGCTGGCCGCCGACATTGCGGCCATCGCCGGCGAGGCTTAATAGGCCATCGGGATCGGTTTCACCGGGCCGGTGTAACGCTCCTTGCCCGGGCGCGACTTCAGCGGCGGCAGCGCCACGCGCGAGCGCGGCACGTCGTGGTCGGGCAGCTGGTCGAGCAAGTGCCGGATAAGCGTCAGCCGGCCGCGCTTCTGGTCATTGAAGTCCACCACCGTCCACGGTGCTTCCGGGCGGTGCGTGGCCTCGAACATGGCGTCGCGGGCCTTGCCGTATTCGGCGTATTTCTCGCGCGCCTTGACGTCGATGGGCGAGAGTTTCCAGCGCTTGAGCGGGTCTTTCGCGCGCTCGGCAAAACGCTCTTCCTGCTGTTCCTGGTCCACCGCCAGCCAGTACTTGAACAGCAGGATGCCGTCGTCCACCAGCATCTTCTCGAACACCGGCGCCTGGCGCAGGAAGGCCTTAACCTGTTCGGGCGTGGCGTAACCCATCACCTTTTCGACGCCGGCGCGGTTGTACCAGCTGCGATCGAACAGGGTGATCTCGCCGGCGGCCGGCAGGTAGGGCACGTAACGCTGGAAGTACCACTGGCCGAGCTCGCGTTCGCTGGGTTTGGCCAGCGCCGCGATGCGGGTGCGGCGCGGATTGAGCGTCTCGGCGATGGCGTTGATGGCGCCGCCCTTGCCGGCGGTGTCGCGGCCTTCGAACAGCACCACCAGGCGCTTGCCGGTGTGTTCAAGCCAGCGCGCCACCTGGTTGAGTTCCACCTGCAGTGGCTCGAGTTCCTTTTCGTATTCCTTGCGCTTCATGGACATCAGGACTCCCGGAGGCGGGGACGCAGGTTGGCGAGGTTGCAGGGGCGGGTGCGGGCGTCGAGCTGGGCGCGGATAAGCTTTTCCCAACCGGTGCGGCAGGCCGACGTGGAGCCGGGCAGGGCGAACAGGAAGGTGGCGTTGGCCAGGCCGGCGAAGGCGCGCGACTGCAGGGTGCTGGTGCCGATTTCGTCGAAGCTGAGCACGCGGAACATTTCGCCGAAGCCCGGCATCTGCTTGTCCAGCAGCGGCGCGATGGCTTCGGGCGTGGAGTCGCGGCCGGTGAAGCCGGTGCCGCCGGTGACCAGGATGCCGTGCACGGCCTCGTCGGCGATCCAGCGCGAAACCAGCGCGCGCATCGCGTATTTGTCGTCGCGAACGATGGCGCGTTCGTGCAGCTGGTGGCCGGCCTCGGCCAGCGCCGCGCACAGGTAGTCGCCGGAGCTGTCTTCGGCCGGCCCGCGGCTGTCGGACACGGTCAGCACGCACAGCGACAGCGGGATGAATTCGGCAGCGGCGCTCATGCGGCCTCCGTCAGCAGCTTGAGTTCGTCGGCCTGGTGTTCGCGGGTGAGGCGGTCGACCAGTTCGTCCAGGTCGCCGGCCATCACCTGCGGCAGCGCGTAGAGGGTGAGCCCCTCGACGCGGTGGTCGGTGATGCGGCCCTGCGGGAAGTTGTAGGTGCGGATGCGCTGGCTGCGGTCGCCGCTGCCAACCTGTAGCCGGCGCGACTGCGCCTGGGCCGCGGCCTGCTTCGAACGCTCCTCGTCCAGCAGTCGCGCCTTGAGCAGCGACATCGCCCGGGCGCGGTTCTTGTGCTGGCTGCGTTCGTCCTGGCATTCGACCACGATGCCCGAGGGCAGGTGGGTGATGCGGATGGCTGAATCGGTCTTGTTGACGTGCTGGCCGCCGGCGCCGGAGGCGCGGAAGGTGTCCACGCGCAGGTCGCCGTCGCGCAGTTCGATCTCGTCGACTTCGTCGAGCTCGGGCAGGATCGCCACCGTTGCCGCGGACGTGTGGATGCGTCCCTGCGATTCAGTCGCCGGCACGCGCTGCACGCGATGGGTGCCGGACTCGAACTTCAGTCGCGAATAGGCGCCGCGGCCTTCGACGCGGGCGACGATTTCCTTGTAGCCGCCGTGTTCGCCTTCGCTGGCCGACACCACTTCGACGGTCCAGCGCTTTTTTTCCGCGTAGTGCGCGTACATGCGGAACAGGTCGCCGGCGAAGATCGCGGCTTCGTCGCCGCCGGTGCCGGCGCGGATTTCCAGGAACAGGTTGGCTTCGTCGCGCGGGTCGCGCGGCACCAGCAGCAGGGCCAGGGACTCGTCGAGTTCGGCCAGGCGCTGGCGGGCGGCGGGGATTTCCTCTTCGGCCAGTTCGCGCAGCTCCGGGTCCTCGCGCATGCCTTCGGCGGCCTGCAGGTCGCGCTGGGCCTGGGACCAGGCCGCCAGGCCGGCGGCGACCGGTTCGAGTTGCGCATATTCCTTGGAAAGCGCGCGGAAGCGGGCGTTGTCGGCCAGCACGCCGGGGTCGGCGAGCAGGCGGCCGACTTCCTCGTGGCGTTCGGCCAGGGCTTCGAGCTTACGACGCAGGCCGGGTGTCATCGTCGTCCTTGTACAGGCGTTCGGCCGCGCGCAGCAGGTCGAGGTCGCCGTCCAGCGCGGCCTGGCGCAGCGCGCTGGACGGGCCGTGCAGCAGTTTGTTGGTCAGCTGGTGGGCCAGCCGGTCGAGCACTTCTTCGGGCGAACGGCCGGCGGCCAGCTGTTCGCGGGCGCGGGCCAGCGCTTCGGCGCGTGCCGATTCGCCGCGGCTGCGCAGCGCCTTCAGCGCGTCCTGCCGGCCCTGGGCGCGCCACCAGGCCATGTAGTGCTCGACCTGCAGGTCGATGATGGCCTGGGCCTGTTCGGCGGCTTCCCGGCGCGAGGCGCGGTTTTCCTCGATCACCTGTTCCAGGTCGTCCACCGTGTACAGGTAAACGTCGGCCAGCGAGGCGACGCTGGCTTCGATGTCGCGCGGCACGGCCAGGTCGAGCATGAACACCGGGCGGTGGCGGCGCGCCTTGAGCGCGGCCTGCACGGTATCGCGGCGAATCACCGGGTCGCGCGAGGCGGTGGCGGTGATCACGATGTCGGCCTCGGGCAGGTGGCGCGGCAGTTCCGACAGCGGCAGGGCATAACCGCCGTGGCGGCTGGCCAGGGCCTGGGCGTGTTCGAGCGTGCGGTTGGCGACCAGCAGGCGCTTGGCCTTGGCATCGACCAGGTGCCGCGCGGCCAGTTCGATGGTGTCGCCGGCGCCGACCAGCAGCACCGTGGCGCGGTCGAGTTCGCTGAACACCTGGCGCGCCAGCCGTACGGCGGCATAAGCCACCGACACCGGATGCGCACCGATGCGGGTGTCGGTGCGCACGCGCTTGGCGACCTGGAAACTTTGCTGGAACAAACGGTCCAGCGGCGTGCGCAGCCGCTGCTGGCCACGCGCGGCCTGCCAGGCGTCCTTCACCTGGCCCAGGATCTGCGGTTCGCCCAGCACCAGCGAGTCCAGGCCGGTGGCGACGCGGAACAGGTGGCGCACCGCGTCGTCGTCGCGGTGCACGTACAGATAGTCCGACAGCGTGGCGGGCGCCAGGCCGTGGTAGGACGCCAGCCAGTCGGCCACGCCCGTTTCCGCGCCGTCTTCGACCTGGCAGTAGATTTCGGTGCGGTTGCAGGTCGACAGCAGGGCGGCTTCGGCCACCCCGGGCACCGCGCCCAGGCCGTCCAGCGCCGCCGGCAGCTGGCCCGCGTCCAAGGCCACCCGTTCGCGCAGGGTCAGCGGCGCGGTCTGGTGGTTGAGGCCAAGGGCGAGCAGGGGCATGGTTGGCTTGGGTCGTTGGCGGCCCGCCATGCGCTAAGCTCTGGCGGGCTGGGCTCTCGTGGATTCCGGCCCATAGTCTAGCCGGTGCCCGCCAAAACCCCATGATCTGGAGCAAATCCCCACCGATTGCCGCGCTTGCCCTGGCCATGGTCCTGGCCATGCCGGCGGCTGCCCGCCCGGCCGACGTGCTCGAGCCGGTGATGGCGGGTGAATTCGCCCTGCAGGCCGGTGATTTCGCCCAGGCCGCCGGGCACTACCTGCGCGCCGCCGAAGGCTCGCGCGACCCCGGCCTGGCCGAACGGGCGGCGCGCATCGCGCTGCTGGCCGGCCAGCCCGGGCCGGCGGCCGCGGCGATCTCGCGCTGGCGGGAGCTGTCGCCCGGTTCCCTGCCGGCTGCCGCCGCGTCGATCCAGCTGGCCCTGGACCTGGGCGATGCCGACGCGGCCTTCGCCGAGGCCGTGATCCTGATGGACCCGGACCTTCCCATGGGTTTCCCGGTGCTGCTTTCGGCCCTGGGTGATGCCCGCGACACCCGCGCCACCGTTGCGCGCAAGGTGCTGCGCACCCTTTACGAACACGACCACATGCCGGCCACGCTGGGTGGCTGGCTGGCCGTGGCCGGGCTGGCCCGCCGGCTCGAGGACCGCCCGCTGGCCGAACGCCTGGTCGTGGAGGGCGTCGAGAGATTCCCCGAGGACCCGCGCGCCCTGCTGCTGGAAGCCGCGCGCCTGCGCGAACAGGGCCGTGACGAAGCCGCCCGCGAACAGCTCGCCGGCCTGGGCGATCCCGCGGCACTGGCGCCGGAGCTGCGCCGGGCCGCGGCGCGCCAGTACGCACTGCTGGGCGACCGCGTGGCGGCCGCCGCCACCCTGGGCCACGGCCCGCAGGACGAGGACAGCCTGCGCCAGCGCGCCCGCTGGCTGATCGCCGACGGAGACCGCAAGGCGCTGGCCGGCCTCTACGCTGAAATCGCCGGGCTGGCGGAGGTGCCCTCGCCGGAGCGCCGCCTGCTGCTGGGCCTGCTGGCCGAAAGCCTGCTGCGCTGGCCCGAGGCCGAAGCCTGGTATTCGTCGGTGCCCCGCGGGCCCGGGCACGACCAGGCCATGCTGCGTCGCGCCGGCGCCGAAGGCCGGCTGGGCCGCCTCGACGAAGCGCTGGCGACCCTGCACGAACTGCAGGTCGACCAGGCCGCCGACGGCGAATACATCCGCGATGCCTACCTGCTCGAGGCCGAACTGCTGGAACGCCGCGACCGCGGCGACGACGCCCTGGCCACCCTGGCCCGGGCGCTGGAAATCTTCGAACGCGACCCGTCGCTGCTTTATGCGCGGGCCATGCTGCACGAACGGGCAGGGCGCATCGATGACGCCCTGGCTGACCTGCAGCTCCTGCTCGACGACAACCCCGACAGCCACCAGGCGCTCAACGCCTACGGTTACGCCCTGGCCGTGCACCGGGAAGCCTGGGCAGAGGCCTTGCCCTACCTGGAACGTGCGCTGGAACTGTCGCCCGGTTCAGGCGCCATCCTCGACAGTGTCGGCTGGGTGCATTTCAAGCTGGGTCGGCGCGACAGCGCCCTGGAGCTGCTGCGCCAGGCCTGGGCGGCCCGGCGCGATCCGGAGATCGCCGCCCACCTGGGCGAGGTGCTCTGGCAGGCCGGCGAACGGGCCGAGGCCCGCAAGATCTGGCGCGCCGGCCTGCGGCTCGACCCCGACAACCCGTCCCTCAAGCAAGCGCTGGAGTCCCACGCCCCATGACCGCGTTCCGTTTCCTTCGCTGCCTGGCACTCGCGGGCCTGGTTACCGCCCTGGCCGCCTGCGTGCCGGCGCCGGTGCGCACCAGTGCCGACGCCAGCCTGCTGGCGGCGCAGGCCGCGCACGAGGCGGCGCTGGCGGCCGAACCGGACTGGCGCCTGCAGGGCCGCCTGGCGGTCAGCGCCGGTGGCGACGGCGGCAGCGGCCGCATCGACTGGCTGCAGCGCGGCGACAGCTACGACATCAAACTTTCCGCGCCGGTCACACGCGCCAGCTGGCGCCTGCTGGGCGGCCCGGACCAGGCCCGGCTCGAGGGCCTGGACGGCGGCCCGCTGGCCGGCCCCGATGCCCGCCGCCTGCTGGTCGAGGCCACGGGCTGGGACATCCCGGTGCAGGCCCTGGCGTACTGGGTCCGCGGCGGTCGCGCGCCGGGCCAGGCCCATATTGAATTCGGCCCCGACGGCCTGCCGGCGCTGATCGTGCAGCAGGGCTGGTCGGTGGAATACCGCGGCTGGACCCCGGGCCCGGCGCCGCGCCCGAAGCGGGTTTTCGCCACGCGGCAGGACGCCTCGGTGCGCCTGGCCGTGGACGCCTGGGAGGCCCCGTGACCGGGGCCGCGGCCGGCGACTGGACCCGCTGGCCGGCTCCGGCCAAGCTCAACCTGTTCCTGCGCATCGTCGGGCGCCGCCCGGACGGCTACCACCGGCTGCAGACCGTCTTCCAGCTGCTCGACTGGGGCGACACGGTGCTGCTGCGGCTTCGTGACGATGGCCGGATCTGCCGCGAGGCCACCGAAGGTTATGACGTGCCGGAGGTCGAGGACCTGACGGTCCGTGCGGCCAAACTCCTCAAATACGAGTCGAAAACACCCCTTGGCGTCGACATCGTCGTCGAAAAACGCATCCCGCTGGGCGGCGGCTTCGGGGGTGGGTCTTCGGACGCGGCCACCGTGCTGGTGGCGCTCAACCACCTCTGGGGCACCGGCCTGGGCGAAGACCAGCTGGCGGTGCTGGGTCTGGCCCTGGGTGCCGACGTGCCGGTGTTCGTGCGCGGCCGCAGCGCCTGGGCCGAAGGGGTGGGGGAGGTGCTGAGCCCGGTCACCCTGTCGCCGGCCAGTTACCTGCTGGTCGATTCCGGGGTATCGGTGCCCACCGTGGAGTTGTTCCAAGCGCCTGATTTGACCCGGGATGCGCCGCCAGCGACAATATCGGACTTCGCTTCAGGCCTTTGCCTCGGGAATGTCTTCGAGCCGGTGCTGCGTCGTCGTTCGGAAACCGTGGCCACGGTCCTGGACACCCTCGCGCAGTTCGGCACGGCGGCCCTCACCGGGACCGGCGGCGGCTGCTTCGTGCGTTTCGACGCGCGGGCCGACGCCGAGGCTGCGCTGGCGCGCCTTCCCGACGGGATGCGCGCCTGGGTGGCCGACGGCGTGGACGTGTCGCCCCTGCACCGGGCGCTGTCCGCGGCTTAGGGGCTTGATGCAAAACAATCCAGCGGTGGGGCGTCGCCAAGTGGCCTAAGGCACCGGGTTTTGATCCCGGCATTTCGTAGGTTCGAATCCTACCGCCCCAGCCATCCGACGTTTCGCTCGTCATCCACCTCCAACGCGGAAGCCAGCCACCATGAGCAAGCAGAACCTGCTCGTCTTCACCGGCAACGCCAACCGGCCACTCGCGCTGGCGGTGTGCCGACAGCTCGGCATCCCGCTTGGCAAGGCCCAGGTGGGGCAGTTTTCCGATGGCGAGGTGCAGGTCGAGATCGAGGAAAACGTGCGCCGGCAGGAGGTGTTCGTCATCCAGTCCACCAGCGCGCCGACCGCCGAGAATTTCATGGAACTGCTGGTGCTGATCGACGCGCTCAAGCGCGCCTCGGTCGCCAGCGTCACCGCGGTGGTTCCGTATTTCGGCTATGCCCGCCAGGACCGCCGCATGCGTTCGGCGCGCGTGCCGATCACCGCCAAGGTGGCCGCCAAGATGTTCAGCGCCGTCGGCACCGACCGCGTGCTCACGGTGGACCTGCACGCCGACCAGATCCAGGGCTTTTTCGACATCCCGGTCGACAACGTCTATGCCTCGCCGCTGCTGCTGGCCGACATCTGGCGCAGCCATGGCACCGACGACCTGATCGTGGTCTCGCCCGACGTCGGCGGCGTGGTGCGCGCCCGCGCGATCGCCAAGCGCCTGGACGACGCCGACCTGGCCATCGTCGACAAGCGCCGCCCGAAGGCCGGCGTGGCCACGGTGATGAACATCATCGGTGACGTCGAAGGCAAGACCTGCGTGCTGGTCGACGACATCGTCGACACCGCCGGCACCCTGTGCGCCGCCGCCGCCGCCCTGAAGGCCAACGGCGCCAAGAAGGTGCTGGCCTACTGCACCCACCCGGTGCTGTCGGGCGCGGCCATCGCCAACGTCACCAACTCGCAGCTCGACGAACTGGTGGTCACCGACACCATTCCGCTGTCGGAAGCCGCGCGGGCCTGCCCGCGCATCCGCCAGCTCAGCGTCGCCGAGCTGCTGGCCGAAACGATCCGCCGCATCGCCTTCGGCGAGTCGGTGAGTTCGCTGTACGTGGATTGACCCCGGGC